>JAKABK010000186.1 GCA_021796905.1 Actinomycetes bacterium | reverse complement strand
CCATGGACAGGAAGATCGAGGTGGCGAGGCCCTCGTCGGCGATGTAACCGTGGGCCTCCAGGGCGGCGGCGACGGTCTCGACATCGCCGGGCTCGCCGCCCGGGGAGCCTGCCGCCGGGTCCGCCGAGCCCGTCGGGCCGACGGGTGTCGGGCCGACGGTTGCGTGCTCGGCACTCGGCAGGGTCGTCTCGCTCACCGCTCCAGGCTACCGGCCCCTCCACCCGGACCCGCCGGCGGGATCAGCGGCGGGGCCGGGTCAGGGCCCCCCGGGTCAGGGCCCCGCCGGCCCGGCCCGGGCTGGGTGGGTCCGCAGCGCCTGGCCTCCGCCTAGCTGCGGGAGGAACCGGCCGCCTCCTCGAGGGCCCGACGCACGAGGACCCGGGCCAGGTGTGCCCGGTACTCGGGGGAGGCGTTCAGGTCGGACGGCGGATCGAGGCCGTCAGCGGCGTGGGATGCGGCCTCTTGCACCGACGCACCGCCGGCGAGAGCCTCCTCGACCGCCGTTGCGCGCAGCGGGGTGGAGCCCATGTTCACCAGGCCGATCCCGGTCGAGCCGTTGCGGACCGCGGCGACCCCGACGATCGCCCAGTCCTGGGCCCTGCGGTTGAACTTCTGGAACGACCAGCCCGCCCCGGTGACCTTCGGCACGACGATCTCGGTGAGGATCTCAGCGGGAGCCAGGGCGGTCTCGAGGAACCCCCGGAAGAAATCCGCCGCCGGGATGCTCCGCTTCGCGCCCCCCGGGGCGACCACCTCGAAGGTGGCCCCGAGAGCGAGGGTCGCTGCCGGCAGGTCCGAGGCGGGGTCGCCGTGGGCGATCGAACCCCCGATCGTGCCGCGGTGACGGACCTGGGGGTCGCCGACCTGGCCGGCGACGTGGGCGAGGATCGGGGCGTGCTCGGCTACGAGCGGGTCGGTCTCCACGTCGCGGTGACGGGTGAGCGCCCCGATGGCGATCGTGTCCCCGGTGTCGCGGACATACGACAGGTCGCGCAGGCGGCCGATGTCGACCAGCATGCTCGGCGCCGCCAGGCGGAGCTTCATGAGCGGTAGCAGCGAGTGCCCGCCGGCGAGGAGCTTGGCGTCCTCGCCTCCGTCGCCGAGCATGCGCAGCGCCTCCTCGACGCTCGTCGCCCGGCGGTACTCGAAAGGAGCGGGGATCATGAACGGGCCTCCTGGGCTGCTCGGATCGCTCGCCACACCCTCTCGGGGGAGGCGGGCATGGTGATGTCGGTGATGCCGAAGCCCGAGAGGGCGTCGACCACTGCGTTGACCACCGCCGGGGCCGAGCCGATGGTCCCGGCCTCCCCGACGCCTTTCACCCCCATCGGGTTGGTCGGGCTCGGGGTGACCGTCGAGCCGGTCTCGAAGCTCGGCACCTCGGCCGCCGAGGGGACCAGGTAGTCCATGAAGCTGGCGGACAGCAGGTTGCCGTCGGAGTCGTAGACCGCGTCCTCCCACAACGCCTGCGCGACCCCCTGGACGATCCCGCCGTGGACCTGGCCCTCGACGATCAGCGGGTTGACCTGGTTGCCGCAGTCGTCGACCGCGACGTAACGGGTGAGGCGGACCGCTCCGGTCTCGGTGTCGACCTCGACCACCGCGATGTGGGTGCCGAAGGGGAAGGTGAAGTTCGGCGGGTCCCAGTGCGTCGACGCCTCGAGGTTCGGCTCGAGGCCGTCGGGGAGGTTGTGGGCGGTGAACGCCTCGAACGCGATCCCCGCCAGCGGCAGCGCCTTCTCCGGGGTGCCTCTCACGCTGAAGGCCCCGGCCGCGTAGTCGAGGTCCTCCTCGGCCACCTCGAGCTGGTGGGCGGCGATCGAGCGGGCCTTGTCGAGGACCTTCTCGGTCGCGAGGTACACAGCGGTGCCGCCGACCGCCAGCGACCGGGACCCGTAGGTGTCCATGCCGTGGGGGGCGATCGCGGTGTCGGAGTGGAGGACGTCGACGTCGTCGGGACTGATCCCGAGGCGGTCGGCGACGATCATCGCCCACGAGGTCTCGTGGCCCTGGCCGTGGGGGGCGGTGCCGGTGACCACCTGGACCTTGCCGGTCGGCAGCACCCGTACGGTTGCCGACTCCCAACCGCCGGCGCTGTAGTTGAGCGAGGCCAGCACCCGGGACGGCGCCAGGCCGCACATCTCGAAATACGACGAGACCCCGATACCGATCTGCACCCGCTCTCCGGCTTCCCGGCGCCGCGCCTGCTCGGCCCTCAACTGGTCGTACCCGGCCATCGCGGTGCACTTGTCGAGCGCGCCGAGGAAGTTGCCGCTGTCGTAGACCAGCCCGGCGACCGAGCTGTAGGGGAACGCCTCGGGGGGGATGAAGTTGCGCCGGCGGATCTCGGTCGGGTCGACACCCACCTCGGCCGCGAGGGCGTCCATGGCCCGTTCGATCGCGTAGGTCGCCTCCGGACGCCCGGCGCCGCGGTAGGCGTCGGTCGGGGTCTTGTTGGTGAACACCGCGGTGCAACTGAACGAGTAGGCGGGCACGTCGTAGACCCCCGAGTACAGAAACGCCCCGAGCAGCGGTATGCCAGGCGTGACCAGCTGCAGGTAGGCGCCCATGTCCGCGACGATCCGGACCCTGACCGCCTTGATCCTGCCGTCGGCGTCAGCGGCCAGCTCGATGTGCTGCACCTGGCCGCGACCCTGGATCGTCGACTGGGCGCCCTCGCTGCGCTCCTCCACCCAACGCACCGGTGCCCGCAGCTTGCGGGCGAGGACCAGGGCCGCGACCTCCTCGGCGTAGACGTTGAGCTTGGAGCCGAACCCGCCGCCGACCGCCGGGGCGATCACCCGGAGGCGGGTCTCGTCGATGCCGGCGGTGAGCGCCAGCATCACCTTCAAGATGTGGGGGACCTGGGTGGCGGAGTAGACGGTGTAGTCACCGCCGAAGGGTTGCGGCACGACCAGCACCCCACGCGGTTCCATCGCCGCGGGGATCAGCCGCTGCTGCACGTAGCGCCCCGAGACGGTGTGCGCGGCGCCCGCGAAGGCGGCGTCGACCGCTGCCCGGTCGGGGTCGAGCTCCCAGGTGTAGCTGACGTTCGTGCCGAGGTCCTCGTGGATGACGACCCGGTCGGTGGCGGCGTCCTCGATGTCGACGACCGCCGGCAGCGGCTCGTAGTCGACGACTGCCGCGTCGGCGGCGTCGCGGGCGGCGTACTCGCTGGTGGCGAGCACCACTGCGACGGCGTCGCCGACGTAGTTGACCTTGCCGACCGCTAGGGGCAGGTGGGCCGGGGACTTCATGTCGGCGGTGACCGGCCAGGCGCACGGCAGCGGGGCCCACTCGTCCTTCAGGTCGGCGCCGGTGAAGGTCGCGACCACCCCGGGCATCGCCGCGGCGGCCGACAAGTCGACCTTGGTGACCCGGGCGTGGGCGGCGGTGCTGCGGACGAAGGCGGCGTGGAGGGTCCCGGGGACCTGGAGGTCGGCGACGTAGCGGGCCTCCCCGGTGAGCAGCGCCGGGTCCTCCCGGCGGAGCAACCGTGAACCGACCACCCCACCGGCGGCCGGGTGGGCGTCGACGGCGGTCACGACCCGGCCCCCGCCGGTGCCTTGGCGGCGGCGAGGACCGCCTGGACGATGTTGTGGTAGCCGGTGCAGCGGCACAGGTTGCCCTCGAGGCCCTCCCGGACCTGCGCCTCGGTCGGGTTCGGGATCTCCTTCAGCAGCGACACCGCCGCCATCACCATCCCCGGCGTGCAGTAGCCGCACTGCAGGCCGTGGTGCTCCCGGAACGCTTCTTGCATCGGGTGCATCGACTCGCCGTCGGCGAGCCCCTCGATCGTGGTCACCTCCGCGCCGTCGGCCTGGGCGGCGAGCATGGTGCAGGACTTGACCGACTCACCGTCGACCAGCACGGTGCAGGCCCCGCACGACGAGGTGTCACAACCGATGTTGGTGCCGGTCAGGCCGGCCACCTCACGCAGGTAGTGCACGAGCAGGAGCCGCGGCTCGACCGAGTCGGTCCTCGACGAGCCGTTGACGGTCATGGAGACGTCCATGGATCCCCCTTCGCTGGATGGTGGTGAGTGTTCTACCCGACCGGGTCGGGTCGCGCCCACTCGGGACCGCTCACCCCTGCCCGCACGAGCCGGTCGGGCCCGAGATCGCCCGCCACAGCCGCTCGGGAGTGGCCGGCATGTCCAGGTGGCGGACACCGAGATGGCTGACGGCGTCGACGACCGCGCTCTGAACCGCCGGGGTGGAGCCGATCGTCCCCGATTCGCCGATCCCCTTCGCCCCGAGGGCGTTGACCGGGGTCGGGGTGACCATCGGGACCAGCTCGAAGCTCGGCAGCTCGGTGGCGGAGATCATCGGGTAGTCGGCGAGGTTGGCGGTCACCGGGTTCCCGTCGGGGTCGTAGCGGAACTCCTCGAGCAGGGCCTGGGCGGCGCCCTGGGCGAGCCCGCCGTGGCGTTGACCCTCGGCGAGCAAGGGGTTGATGATCGTCCCGGCGTCGTCGACGGCCACGAGACGCACGAGCCGGACCTCGCCGGTCTCGGCGTCCACCTCGACGACCGCGACGTGGGAACCGAAGGGGAAGGTGGGCCCGGGGGGCGTCGAGCTGCGTTCGGTGCGCAGCCCCCCGTCGGCGGCGGCGACCTCGGCCAGTTCGGCCCACGATCGCGACACCGAGGGGGTGCCGGCCACGTGGAATCGGCCGGCGACCTTGTCGAGCACCACGTCGCCGGGGGCCGCTTCGAGCGCGTCGGCCGCGAGCTTGCGGGCCTGCTCGACCATCTCGAGCGCCGCCTCGTGGACCGCGAGGCCTCCGGTCTGCAACGAGCGGGACCCCATCGTGCCCCCACCGCTTCGCACCAGGTCGGTGTCGTTGGCGACGAGGTCGATGTCCTCGACTGGGATCCCGAGCTGCTCGGAGGCGATCATCGCCCACGCCGTGGCGTGGCCCTGCCCGTGCGGTGAGGTCCCGGTGTAGACCCTCGCCCGTCCGTCGGGGAGGACCTCCACCACGGCGAGCTCCCCTCCCCCGTCCCCGTTGGTCACCTCGACGTAGGTGGAC
>JAKABK010000185.1 GCA_021796905.1 Actinomycetes bacterium | reverse complement strand
GATCGGAGCCGTGGCCACCGCGATCGCCCGGCAGGGCGAGCTCGAGGCGCTCCCGCCGGCCGGCGACGGTTCGATCACCTTCGTCGGGGACGGGGTGGTCGCCACCCTCGGCGAGCACGACTTCCCCGACGGCGACGAGCTGCGCCTCTCGGGCTACCGCTACGTCCTGAGCGCCGCGGCCGACGTCGCCGGCCATCTCGGGGGTTCCCCCGAGGCCCTGTCGCTCCGGCGCCTGGCGGAAGGGCTGGGCGTCGAGCACCCGGTGCTGCTCGTCCTCGACCTCCCCTCCCCCGGGCGGGGACGGGGCGACGACCCCGGGGCGGGGGTCGCGCGAAGCTGGGAGGGATGAGTCAACGAGGACACGTCAACAGCGAAGAGGGCATCGACGGATGGGTGGAGGAGGTTGCTGGCGCCCTCGGGGGGGACCGGTACGCGGCCGAGGCGTTCGCCGCCCGGGTGCCTGCCGGATACCCCCAACAGGTCGCCCCTGACCTCGCAGCGGTCGACGCCCGCCACCTCGCCACCCTCGCCGCGACCCCCGCGGCGGCGGGCGGCGGCCCGGCCGGTGCCGGCGGGCCGTTGTTCGCCCTGCGCCCGGAGCCGGGGGCCGACGGGTTCCGTCTGCGCCGCTACGGACGGGGGGCGGTCGAGCTGTCGGCCTTCCTGCCGGTGCTCGAGAGCTTCGGGCTGGTGGTGGTCGAGGCGGTCCCGATGGCGATCGGTCCCGGCCCCGACGGGACAGGCGCCCACATCGACGACTTCGGGTTGCGGCCCACCGCCGGCGCCGTCCTCGGCGACCGCGACGCCGAACGCCTGGTCGAGGCGATCCGCTCGGCCACCGCGGGCGACGCCGAGGTCGACTCCCTGAACCGACTGGTCCTCGCCGCCCGCCTCGACTGGGTGCAGGTACGGCTCCTGCGCGCCTACCGCCGATACCGCCGCCAGGCCGGGTCGCCCTACACCGACGAGCAGCTCGACGACCCGCTCGTGGCCTACCCCGAGGTAGCCCGGGACCTGGTGGCCCTGGTCGAGGCTCGCTTCGCCCCGGAGCCGGCCGCCACCCCGCCGGGGGGCCGTCCCGGCGGGGCGGGCTCCGACGCCGAGGTCCGGGCCCGGCTCGCCGGCCACCTCGCCGAGGTCGGGCACCTGGAGGCGGACCAGGTCCTGCGCTCCTATCTCGGCCTGGTCGACGCAACGCTGCGGACCAGCTACCTGTTGCGGTCCCCGGGTGGGGGGCCGCTGCCGACGGTGACCTTGAAGCTCGCCAGCCGTCACGTTCCCGACCTGCCGCTACCCCACCCGATGGTCGAGACCTGGGTGCACGGCCCCGACGTGGAGGGGATCCACCTGCGCTTCGGGGCGGTGGCCCGCGGCGGGATCCGCTGGAGCGACCGACCGGAGGACTTCCGTACCGAGGTGCTCGACCTGGCCGCCGCGCAGGTCAAGAAGAACGCGGTGATCGTGCCCACCGGCGCCAAGGGAGGCTTCGTCTGTCGGGGGCGCACCCCGCCCGGTGCTGGGGGTGTGCGCCAGGGCTACGAGACGTTCATCTCCTCGCTGCTCGACATCACCGACAACTATCTCGGTGGTCGGGTCGTGGGCCCCCCGGGGGTCGTCGCTCTCGACGGGGAGGACCCGTACCTGGTCGTGGCGGCCGACAAGGGGACGGCGAGCTTTTCCGACGCCGCCAACGCCCTCGCCGGGGCGCGACAGTTCTGGCTCGGCGACGCCTTCGCGTCAGGCGGGTCCCATGGATATGACCACAAGGCGATGGGCATCACCGCCCGGGGCGCCTGGGTCGCGGTACGGCGCCATTTCCACCAGCTCGGCGTCGACGTGCAGACCGAGACGATCACCGTCGCGGGGATCGGCGACATGTCCGGGGACGTGTTCGGCAACGGGATGCTCCAGAGCCCGGCGCTCGCCCTCGTCGCCGCTTTCGACCACCGTCACGTGTTCCTCGATCCCGACCCGGACCCCAAGGCGTCCTTCGCCGAACGGCAGCGTCTCGCCGGCTCGGAGCGCAGCAGCTGGGACGACTACGACCGCAGCGTGATCTCCGCCGGAGGAGGGGTCTGGCCGAGGGACGCCAAGTCGGTGCCGCTAGGTGCCGAGGCCCGGCGGGCGCTCGGGGTCACCGCCGCCGAGCTGAGCCCACCCGAGCTGATCTCCGCGATCCTGCGCTCCCCGGTCGACCTGCTCTGGTTCGGTGGGATCGGCACCTACATCAAGGACTCCGGGGAGCCCGACAGCGACGTCGGCGACCACGCCAACGACGCGGTCAGGGTCACCGCCGACCAGGTCCGGGCGCGGGTCGTCGCCGAGGGGGGCAACCTCGGGGTGACCCAGCGGGGACGGATCCGCTATTCCCGCCGTGGCGGTCGGATCAACACCGATTTCATCGACAACGCCGCCGGCGTGGCGACCTCCGACCGGGAGGTCAACTTGAAGATCCTGATCGACCTGGCGATCTCCGAGGGTCGCCTCGAAGCCTCGGAGAGGGACCTGGAGCTGCAAGCGGCCGAGCCGTTCGTGGCCGGGGCGGTCCTCGGTCAGGTCGACCACAGCGTCTCCGCCCTCAACCGCGCGGTTCCGGGCAGCGCCCGGGAGCTCGACGCCTACGAGGCGCTGCTCGACGACTTCGGGCGCCGGTCGGTCTGCGATCGGGGGGTCGAGCACCTGCCCGACGCCGAGGAGCTCGCCCGCCGCCGGCGGGCGGGCGCCGGGCTGATCCGTCCGGAGCTGGCGGTCGTCCTCGCCTTCGCCAAGAGGGACCTGATCGCCGCGGTCGAGACCTCCGGCATGGCCGACGACCCGGCGGCTCTCGACGCGGTGCGGGCCTATTTCCCCCCGCGGCTGCTCGCCCGCTTCGACGACCTGGTCGCCCGTCACCGGCTCTACCGCCAGCTCGTCGCCACCGACGTCGCCGGTGACGCCGTCGACCAGATGGGCCCGGTCTGGGTGCACGAGACCGCCGCCGAGCTCGGCCGAAGCCTCGGGGAGGTGGCTGCCGCCTACTGGGCGGCCCGCCAGGTCCTCGGCGCGGGCCCGCTCCTCGAGCGGATCGAAAAGGCCGCCAACAGTCTCGGCGCCGACGCCGAGAGCAGCCTTCACGCCGCGGTCACCGGTGCTGTCGGTCGTCTGGCGCGCCGTTACCTGCTGCAGGGACCGGTGGCGGTGTCGGCCCGTCTCGCTCGGGACGGCGAGCTCGCCGCAGGGCTGATCGGCTCGGCAGCCGGTGGGCCCACCGGACCGGCCGGCGCCGGCGTCGCGGCCGGTGCCGGGGTCGCGGCCGGTGCGGCCCAGGCCGACCCCGAGGTCACCGGTGCGGCTGACGACCTCGCCCGAGCGGTTGCTGCCCGCTCGGTCGCGACCGATGTCGCCGACGCCCAGAGCGTCGCGGAGTCGACCGGGGTGCCTCCCACCGCCGCCCTGGCCGGTTTCGCCGCCCTCGACGCCGCCGTCGCCGGTCGCCTCCTGGAGGTCCTCGGGGAGCTGGAGGTGCCCGGCCGGTGGGCCGCGTGGCAGCTGCGGGCCCTGGTCGACGAGGTCTGCAGGTGGCGGGTCGAGGCGCTCGTCGCGGCGGTCGGCTCCCCGGGGCGGGCTGGCGCGGCCGGCCCGGTCGTCTCGGCGCCCGCCGGGGAGGTGACCCCGGCGGGCGCCGCGGGTGCGGCGACCTCGCCCGAGGCGGTCCGCGCCGCCGCCGAGGAGTGGCTGGCGCCACGGCGTTCAGCTCTCGGCGGTCTCGACGACCTCCTCGACCGGTTGGTGGGGCTCCAGCGGGGCGAGGCCGGCGAGCGGAGATCCGTTGACACCGTTGCGCTGGCCTCGGTGGCTGTCCGCCGGCTTCCCCGCTGACCGCCAGGCGCGGTGGGCAGCGTCGAGGTCCTCCCCGATCGGCGTCGCGGGTTCCCCCGGGACGCGGTCCTCGCCTTCCATGCGGCTCGCCGGCCCGGCCGGGCGCCGGCGTACCGAACCGGTCGGGTCGCTCACCAGGGCACCGGTCGCGGTCCAGGCAGCCTCGACCCGGTCGAGACGCGAGGTCGCCACCGAGCGGACCCTTGTCGCCACCCCGGCGACCAGAGCGTTGGCTAGCGCGACACCGGCGGTCATCGAGTCGAACGGCCCGACTCCCTCCGCCGAGATCGGGAGTGCCTCCTCCGCGGCGGCCGTCAGCGGGGAGAGGGGACCGTCGGTGATCGCGACCACCGCCGCCCCGACGCCGGCGGCCCACCTGGTCAGCTCGACCAGCCAGGTCTCGTAGCGGCGGATGTCGATGGCGACGAGGGTGTCGCCGGGCTCCAGACCGGCGAGGACCCGGGCAGCGGCGACCGCCGAACCACCGACCAGGGTGACTTCCGACCGGAGCTGTGCGAGACGCAGGGCCAGGGTCGAGCCCACCGGCTCGGTGACGTCACCGGGGAGCACCCACACCGCCCGAGCCGGGTCGGCGAGACGGTCGACGACCGCGTCGAACTGCTCCGCCGACACCGATTCGAGGGTGCGGCGCACGTTGTGTGCCTCGACTTCCGCCACCCGGGCCAGCAGGTCGGCGGGGGGTTGCTCGCGGATCCGGTCCCTCGCAGGCCCGAGCAGCCTCGACAGCTCACGCTGGATGTCGGCCTGGAGCTCTACGAAGCCGCCGTAGCCGAGCTTCATCGCCAGGCGCACCACGGTCGGTCCGCTGGTCGCCGCCCTCCGGGCGACGAGAGCCACCGTCCCGAACGCCACGGTCTCCGGCTCGTCGGTCATCACCGCTGCCACCCGCCGCTCGGCGGCGGTCAGGCGATGGGCTGCAGTGGTGATCCGCTCGTCGACCCCCATGGTTACGGGGGAGCTTACGGCTCCCGGGTGGCCGTCCGCTGGCGTCGCCCGGGGCTGGTGGCGCCCGGCGTCGTCGGTCGGCTCAGGTCGTGCGGCGGCGGGTGAGGGCCATCAACACGAGGCCGACGGCGAGGAGCAGACCGGCGACCGCGACCGTCACCGCCACGTCGGCCCCGGTGAAGGCCAGGACCGACTGGTTGGCCGGCGTGCTC
>JAKABK010000184.1 GCA_021796905.1 Actinomycetes bacterium | reverse complement strand
GCTCACCCTCGCCCGGCAGGACCCGCCAGACCAGCCCGCCGGCGGTGGCCCGCAGGTCGGTGTGACGGCCAGCGGCGACCGGCAGCTCGACCAGGCGCTCGGCGAGACCGGGAACCTCGACGGCCACCACCGCCGGCGGTGCGACCGGCGTCCCCGCGCCCGGCTGACCGGCGGCGGCGATCTTCTCGGGCAGCGGTCTGCCGTCGGGCTCGGGGGACAGCGGCCCGGGCGTCGATGAGGAGAGGCGGAGCAGGTAGGGGCGGGTCGCGGCTGCGAAGCTCAGGTCGAAGCGGACCTGGTCGGCCACCGGGTCGAAGGTCCGGCGCGACAGGAACGCCAGGTAGCGTCCATCCGGGGTGAACACCGGGCCGAAGTCACCGAAACGCAGAGGTGTCGCGTCGACCACCGCGTCGCCGGGACCGCCGTCGCCGGAGCCGTCGACACCCACCCGGGCCAAGCGGATCTGACGGAGAGCGCCCTGGTCCATCAGGGCGCCGGCGTGGGACCAGGCGAGCCACGCCGAGTCCGGGGACCAGGCGAGCCCGGTGGCGATGTCGTGGGCGGAGCGGTCGACGACCCGCACCGACCCGGAAGCGACCTCGGTGACCCGCACCGACCCGTCGTCGCCGGCGGTCGCGACCCAGGCCCCGTCGGGGGAGGCGGCGAGCCCGACCACCTGGGCGAGCCCGCCGGCGGCCAGGCGCTGACCTCCGGTGCCGTCGACGGCGGCGACCTCCAAGGCGTCGTCGCCCTCGGCGTCGGTGACCCACACCGCACGGCCGGCGCCGAGCGGGGCGACCATCCGCGCCCGGGTCGCGCCGCCGGGGGCGAGCAGCACCGCCGGACCGTCCCGATGGGTGATCCACACCGCGGCCCCTCGGACCTCGACGGCGCTGGCCCGTCCGTCGTCTGCGGGAACGTAGCTCCCGAGGGCACCCGAGGCGTCGATCGGGTAGGCAATGCGCCCCCGCCGGGCAGAACCGAGGCGGACCTCCAGGCGGCGGGGAGCCGATCCGGCGGCGAGGTCCTCGACCATCCACAGGTCCCCGAAGCATCCGTAGACCACCCGACGACCGTCGCTGGACGCGTCACGGGCGTAGGCGTCGCCGTGGTCGCTGTGGCGTCGCAGGTCGCTCCCGTCGGGGAGCAGGGAGTACACGTTGCCCCAACCCTCGTGGTCGGAGACGAGCACCACCCGCTCCCCCACCCAGCAGGGGTCCTCCAGCTGGCCTCCGAGGTGGGTCGCGAAACGCTCGAAGTTGCCGTCCCCGGTCGGGTCGATCCAGAGCTTGCCGGCGGTCCCGCCCCGGTAGCGCTTCCAGGCAGCCCCGCTCGTCGCCGACTGGTCCGCTCCGAGCACCACCGCACGCGAAGGGGCGGGCGCCTCCGCGACCGCTGTCACCGGACCGTAGGCCAGCCGCTCCGGTGGGCCGCCGTCGATGGGGACCGCCCACGCCCATCCCTGCCACGCGTACGCCTCGCCGGCTGCGGTGGCGACCACCACCTCAGCGTCACCCCGCCAACCGAGCACCATCGTGGCCGGATCGCCCCACCAGGTGAGCCGGCGGGGCTCGCCCCCGTCGAGACCCGCGACCCATACCTCGGGGGCGCCGGTGATGTCGGAGGTCCACGCCAGGCGGGTGCCGTCGGGCGAGAAGCGGGGGCGGCGCAACTTCGCCGGGCCCGCACCGAGGCGCCACGACTCCCCGGTGTCGACCGAGCCGACCCAGACGTCGTCGTCGGTGACGAAGGCGAGACGGTCCGCTCGGATCGCGGGGTAACGGAGGTAGGCAGCTTCGGGCACGAGACGCCACGCTACGCGTCGGGTGGGTCCAACGACGCCGGGAGCCCCGGGTCGGGGGGCTACAAGCGGTCCACGATCGCCGACGCGAGCTCGGAGGTCTTGACCTCCGTGGCCCCCTGCATCTGACGGGCGAAGTCGTAGGTGACGATCTTGTCGGCGATTGTCGCCTCGAGGGCCCGGACGATGTCGTCGGCGGCGTCACGCCAACCGAGGTGCTCGAACATCAGGACACCCGACAGCAGCACCGAGCCGGGGTTGACCCGGTCCTGGCCGGCGTACTTGGGGGCCGTACCGTGGGTGGCCTCGAAAATCCCGTGACCGGTCACGTAGTTGATGTTGGCGCCGGGGGCGATCCCGATCCCGCCGACCTGGGCGGCGAGCGCGTCGGAGAGGTAGTCGCCGTTCAGGTTGGTGGTGGCGATCACGTCGAACTCCGCCGGTCGGGTCAGCACCTGCTGGAGGGTGATGTCGGCGATGGCGTCCTTGACGAGGATCTTGCCTCCGGGGTCTCCCCCGCAGTCGTCCCAGCCGACGGCGACGTCGGGAAATTCCTCGCGAACGAGGTCGTAGCCCCACTGACGGAAAGCACCCTCGGTGAACTTCTGGATGTTGCCCTTGTGCACCAGGGTCACCGACTTGCGGTCCCGTTCGATCGCGTAACGGATCGCCGCCCGGATCAGACGTTTCGACCCGGTGACCGACACCGGCTTGATCCCGATGCCGGAGTCTGGGCGGATCTCCCACCCGAGCTCGTCGTGGAGCAGGCCGATCAGCCGCTTGGCCTCGGGGGTTCCCTCCTGTACCTCCAGGCCGGCGTAGATGTCCTCGGTGTTCTCCCTGAAGATCACCATGTCGACCAGCTCCGGGTGCTTCACCGGGGAGGGCACCCCGGCGAACCAGCGGACCGGGCGCAGGCAGACGTACAGGTCGAGGATCTGGCGGAGGGCGACGTTGAGCGAACGGAAACCACCGCCGACGGGCGTGGTGAGCGGGCCCTTGATCCCGATCAGGTAGTCCCTGAAGACGTCGATGGTCTCCTCCGGCAGCCAGTTGCCGGTCTCCTCGAAGGCCTTCTCCCCGGCGAGGACCTCTTTCCACTCGATGCGGTGACCGTGCCTGGCGGCAGCCGCGTCGAGCACCAGCTTCGCAGCCGGCCAGATGTCGACCCCGGTGCCGTCCCCCTCGATGAAGGGGATGATCGGATCGTCGGGGACCTGCAGGACCCCGTCGGGGGACATGGTGATCTTCTCGGCCATACCAGCAGGCTACCGACCACCCTCGCAGGGTCGTCGCACGGGTTCGGATGCCCTTGGGGCTGCCAGGTGAAGGTGCAGGTCAGGGCATGTTTCGCTGGCCTGGCAAGATCACGGCTCAGGCGTCGGTCCCCGTTGTGCGCGATCGTGTCCGCTGCGATGAGCTCGTGATGAGAGCCAAGTCCTCGGTCGAGGTTTCTGGCGAAGGTGTGCGCGCCTCAGTCATGGGTGGGTGGGCTCCTGATGGGCGACCGGCTCAGAGCGCTCGGGACAACAGCGACCAACACCGACGCGGCGCATGAAGCTCCGACACTGGTCGCAGTACTGCTCCCCGGGCGCTTTGGCGCCGCAGCTGCCGCACTTGTAGACCGTTGCCGGCCGGCGGGGTTGGCGAGCGGGGAGGGACGGGCGATTCCAACGGTGCCCGGTGACGCCGGAGGTGCCTGTCTTGGCGGCAGTCGTCGCTGCACCAGCGGCGGTCGCAGCGCCCTGGCGGCAGCGGCGCTCCGCACGCCCCGCAGCCCCCATCAGCACTTACGCGACGGGGTATCGGATGTGATGTGGACCATGTCAGGCCCCGACTCTGGCTACCGCGCCGTGTACGCCAGCGCTGGGAGGAGCGCTTCCCCGAGTTGGCTCCTGCGCCATGGGTGGACGAGCTGCAGGGCCGCCTCGTCCGAGTGGGGCTGGAGGTGCTCGACGGGTACGGCTTCGTCCTCGCCGGGGGATACGCGCTGCAGGCGCACGAGTTGGTCGAGCGTATGAGCGAAGACGTCGATCTCTTCACCGACCGGTGGGACCCGAACGAGCTCAGCCGGGCGATCGACGCAGTGTCGGAGGCGTACCGCGGCGACGGCTTCGAGGTCACCGTCGTCCGCCGAGGGGAGACCTTCGCTCGGCTCCAGGTCGGAGACCCACGGGAGGGTCGCCTCGGCTCGGTCGATCTGGCGACTGACATGCGATGCCACGAGCCAGCGAGGCTCTCGGTGGGGCCGGTGCTCGCAGAGGTCGACGCGGTAGCCACGAAGGTGGCGACCGTCTTCAGCCGGGGAGAAGCGCGCGACTATCTCGATCTCGCCGGCGTCCTCGACAGCGGACGGTTCATCCCCGAGGAGCTGATGGACCTGGCTCCCGGTGTGGACGGTGGGTCCAGCCGAGGGATCTTTGCCGAGGCTCTCGCCGCCATCGACCGCTTCCCCGACGACGAGTTCGCCGGATGCGGAGTAGACCGGCGCGCATCTCGCGCGTCCGAGAGATGTTGCGCGCCGAGCGCTGCAGCACGAGGCAGCTGTGGGTCCGGTCGAGATGGAGCCGACCACACGGCCGGTGGTCGGTGGTGACGCTCCCCGGGCGGACGGTCAGGATCGGCCACACGACGATGGCCCAGGCGCGCTCGCTCAGCCACGACCTCAACGGCGGCGCCCACTCCCTTGGGGGGGTTCGCGTCCGGATCTCGGCCCCGAGGCGCCTTCGACGGAGACCCCGGGCCTCGATATGTGACTGGTGGGGGCCGATGGACGATCAACCGGTGTGCCGTGCCCGTCGCGTGCCCGATCAACGGGCACATAGGGGTCTTCGGCGGTCAGGAACGGTCAATCACAAAGGCGCCCTGACCTGCGGAAACGCCAGGGGGAGCCGGGAGCGGAACGGGGTCCCGCTACCCGCAGATCAGCTCAGGGGTCGGTCATCTCGGTGATCCGCCCGCAGGCGAGCAGGAAGTCCTCCACGATCTCGGCGACGACCACCCGTGCCGGGCGGACCTGGTCGAGCATCCCGACGCCCTGGCCGACGAAGTAGGTCGCCAGCTCCCTCGCCCCAGGGTGGCCCCCGCCAGCGACCGTGTCGACACGCCGCAGGGCCGGCTCGGCGAGCATCGACTGCAGCGGCATGGGCAACGCCCCCGGCCCGTCGGGGTCGTCCCAAGCCTCGGTCCACGCGGAGCGCAACTGGCGGGCCGGCTTGCCGGTGCGACCGCGGGAGCGGACCGTGTCGTGCGAGCCCGCGGCGAGCA
>JAKABK010000183.1 GCA_021796905.1 Actinomycetes bacterium | reverse complement strand
CAGCCCGGAGCCCGGCACCCGAAGCCGCCGGCGCCCGATGCCCGATGCCGCCGGCCCCCGGCGCTGATCCTCGTAGCGGCGTCGAGGCGTCCAGCCGAAAGCCGCCTGCCGCGTTCGGCACGCGGCCGGCAGGACGAGGCCGGCAGGACGAGGCCGGCACCGGGGCTCCAGTGCAGGCGGGTCCCGGCGGAGTCGGCCGGCACACTCGGTCCGGAGGTTGCAGACCCCTCCTTGCCGAGGACGACGAAGCGGACGGGGCGCCCCGTGCAGGGCGGGCTGCGTCCGACGGGGGATCCCGAGCGTGTGGCTCCCCGGAGCCCACCGGAGGATCGAGGCGCCTGGTGGTACCTGGATGCAGGATGTCCCACCGTCGAGGTATGATCCGCAACCGGAGACGAGGAGCAATGGGGACCCGAGGAGCGCGAAGGTTTCCTCCGGGCGCTACGGACCGACACGGAGCTCCACGGTCTCGGTCAGCGGGTGTCGGCCCTCGAGTCGTCGGTCCTCGTAGCGAGCACCGGTCGAGGGTTGAGTGCGGTTCGCCGGCCGGTGGCCCGCAGCGGGTGGAGCGGGTCGGCTGGCGTGGCGTTCGGGCGGGGGGTCAGCGGGTGACCCGGCGCGGGGGCGGGGCGGCGGCCGCGGCGACGGCGTCGGCGAAGGCAGCGGTATCACCGCTGAGGCGGCCGACGGTGAGGCGGATGTGGGGGTCGGAGGGAGAGACGACGAACACCGAGCCGCGGGCAGCTCCGATCCCCGCTGCGAGGAGCGTTGCGAGGGCGCGGTCCTCGTCGGCGACCTCGACCCACAGGTTGATCCCGTCGCCACCTGCGGTCCGCACGCCCCGGGCGGTGAGCGCCCCGAAGGCATCCCGGCGCCGGCGGGTGTAGGTCCGCCGGGCTCCGCGGACGGCGGAGATCGCCGCCGGGTCGACCAACAGGTCGGCCAGCACGTGCTGGAGGAGCCGGCTCGACCAGCCGGCGCCGAGGAGGCGGCGCTCGGCGATGGCGTCGACCACCCGGGCCGACCCGCCCACCGCGGCGAGGCGCAGGTCGGGCCCGTGGCTCTTGGAGAAGCTGGCGATCTGCACGGTCGCCTCCGGCAACCACCGTCCGATGCTCACCGCCGGGGCGGTCGCGATGTCCCCGGAGTGGTCGTCCTCGACCACCACCACGTCGGTCCCCTCGAGCAGCCGGGCGAGCTCCCGGGCCCGGGCCGCCGACATGCTGGCCCCGGTCGGGTTCTGTGCACGGGGCTGGGCGAAGACCGCCACCGGTCCCGCCCGCAGCCCTTGGCGGAGCGAGTCGGGACGGATCCCCTCCCCGTCGAGCCCGACGCCGACCAACTCGGCGCCGGCGGCCTCGAGCAGGTCGAGCAGCGGGGGGTAGCCGGGGTCCTCGACCACCACCGGGCTCCCCCGCCGGACCACCAGGGACACGATGCGGTCGAGGGCGTCGCCGGCGCCGTCGACCACGGTGAGCGACCCCGGGGGGAAAGGCCACCTCTTGCGCAGCACCCGCTCCAAGCGAGGCAGCACCGGGTCGGACTGGTAGCCGTCGGGGAGCTCGAGGTCGGCCAGGCGGGACAGTGCCGGGGCGAGGTCGGGGAGGAGGGCGGGATCGGGTCCCCCGGTCGACAGGTCGAGGGTGACCGGTGCCCCGAGAGCGGCGATCCTCCGGCGCCGGGCGGTCGAAGCGGTCGCGGTGGGGTCGAGGACCACGGTCCCGGCCCTGCCCCGGGCGGAGAGCAGCCCGTCGGCGGCGAGGACCTTCCACGCACCACTGATCGTCATCGGGCTCACCCCGAGCACCCCGGCGAGGGCCCGCACCGGGGGCATGAGGGTCCCCGGGTCGAGCGCTCCCGAGGTGACCATCCGGCCGACGGCGCGGGCGATCCCGGCAGACGAGCGGTCCTCGATGCGGGCACCGAGCTCCTCGGCCGACAAGGTCACAGTTTGTACAATAACGAAAGGTTTACGTGTGGACAACCGGGGGCGGGCGCACTACCCTGCGGGCCAGGCAGGAGGAGGAGCCATGAGGCGCATCGAGCACTGGATCGACGGTGGGGTCTTCGCCGGGGGTGGCCAGCGGGTCGGGCCGGTCTGGGACCCGGCGGCCGGTACCCAGCAGGCCGAGGTCGCTCTCGGCACTCCGGCCGAGGTCGCAGCGGCGGTCTCCTCGGCCCAGGCTGCGTTCCCCGGCTGGCGGGCGACGCCGTTGTCGAGGCGCGCCGAGATCCTCTTCGCTTTCCGTGAACTGCTGCACGCTCGTCGGGACGAGGTGGCCGCCGTGGTCACCTCCGAGCACGGCAAGACCCTCCCCGACGCTCTCGGTGAGGTTTCCAGGGGCTTGGAGAACGTCGAGTTCGCCTGCGGGATCCCCCAACTGTTGAAGGGCGAGTTCTCCGAGCAGGTCTCGAACGGGGTCGACGTGTTCTCGATCCGCCAACCGCTCGGGGTGGTGGCAGGGATCACACCGTTCAACTTCCCGGTGATGGTGCCGTTGTGGATGCTCTCGGGCGCCATCGCCTGCGGCAACACCTTCGTGCTGAAACCATCGGAGAAGGACCCCTCGGCGTCGCTCTGGCTCGCCGCGGCCCTGGGCGAGGCCGGCCTGCCGCCCGGGGTGCTCAACGTGGTGCACGGCGACCGCGAGGCGGTGGAAGCGCTGATCGGGTCGCCCGAGGTCGCGGCGGTGTCGTTCGTCGGGTCGACGCCGATCGCCCGGTCGATCTACGAGACCGCCACCCGCGCCGGCAAGCGGGTCCAGGCCCTCGGCGGCGCCAAGAACCACATGGTCGTGCTGCCCGACGCCGAGATCGACCTCGCCGCCGACGCGGCGGTCTCCGCCGGCTACGGGTCGGCGGGGGAGCGGTGCATGGCGGTGTCGGTCGTAGTAGCGGTCGGGCGGGTCGCCGACCCGCTCGTCGACGCGATCGCCGCCCGCCTGCCCAAGCTCCGGGTCGGTCCCGGGACCGCCCCCGACTCCGAGATGGGTCCGCTGGTCACCGCAGAGCACCGTGACAAGGTCGCGTCCTATCTCGACTCGGGCCGCTCGGCCGGCGCGGAGCTGGTCGTCGACGGCCGCAGCCACGACCTGCCCGCCGGCGGGTTCTACCTCGGCCCGAGCCTGTTCGACCGGGTCGAGCCGACAATGGACGTCTATCGCGACGAGATCTTCGGCCCGGTGCTGTGCGTGGTCCGGGTGGGCACCTACGAGGACGCGCTCCGCCTGGTCAACGACAACGCTTATGGGAACGGGACCGCCATCTTCACCCGGGACGGCGGCGCGGCGCGCCGCTTCCAGTTCGACTGCCAGGTGGGCATGGTCGGGATCAACGTGCCGATCCCGGTCCCGGTCGCCTCCTACAGCTTCGGGGGTTGGAAGGACTCCCTGTTCGGCGACACCCACATGTACGGGCCCGACGGGGTCCGCTTCTACACTCGCTCCAAGGTCGTGACCAGCCGCTGGCCGGACCCGTCGAGCTCCAGGGTCGACCTCGGCTTCCCGGTCACCCGCTAGGTGCCGCCCCCCGGTTCGGCCCGGGCGCAACCGGCCGTCGCTTTCCCATCCCTCGCCAGCCAGGAGCAGCCGTGACCACCACCGAGACCGACCCAGTAGTCGCCGAGACGGTCCGCCGAGACGACCGGGAGCACGTGTTCCACTCCTGGTCCGCGCAGCGGGGCCGCGACCCTCTCGCAGTCGCCGACGCCGAGGGGTCCTGGTTCACCGACTTGGACGGCCGCCGGTACCTCGACCTCGCCAGCCAGCTGGTCTTCACCAACATCGGGCACCGCCATCCCCGGGTGGTCGCCGCGATCAAGGAGCAGGCCGACCGGCTCTGCACCCTCGCGCCGGCCTTCGCCAACGACCGCCGCGGCGAGGCGGCCCGCCTGATCGCAGGCCACGCCCCGGGGGGTCTGGACCGGGTGTTCTTCACCAGTGGCGGTGCGGAGGCCAACGAGAACGCGATCCGCATGGCCCGCCTGCACACCGGGCGCCACAAGATCCTCACCGCCTACCGCTCCTACCACGGGGCGACGGGCGGGGCGATCACGCTGACCGGTGACCCCCGGCGCTGGCCGTCCGAGCCGGGGATCCCAGGCGTGGTCCGCTTCTTCGGCCCCTACCCGTACCGTTCGGCGTTCGGGGCGAGCAGCGAGGCCGAGGAGTGCGAGCGGGCGCTGGCCCACCTGGAGGAGGTGGTGACCCTGGAGGGCCCGCAGAGCATCGCGGCGGTGCTGATCGAGCCGGTGGTCGGGACCAACGGGATCCTCGTCCCACCCCCCGGCTACCTGGCGGGGGTGCGGGAGCTCTGCGACCGCCACGGGATCCTCCTGATCGCCGACGAGGTGATGGCCGGTTTCGGGCGCTGCGGGGAGTGGTTCGCCGTCGACCACTGGGGGGTGGTCCCCGATCTGGTGACCTTCGCCAAGGGCGTCAACTCCGGCTATGTGCCCCTCGGCGGGGTGATCCTCTCCCCCGAGGTCGCCGAGACCTTCGCCGAGCGCCCCTACCCGGGGGGCCTCACCTACTCCGGGCACCCCCTGGCGTGCGCCGCCGCGGTGGCCTGCATCCGGGTGATGGAGGACGAGGGGCTGATCGAGCGGGCCCGGGACCTCGGTGAGCGGGTGCTCGCTCCCGGTCTGGCGGCGCTCGCCGACAGGCACCGCAGCATCGGGGAGGTCCGGGGTCTCGGCTGCTTCTGGGCGCTCGAGTTGGTCGCCGACCGGGGGACCCGCCGGCCGCTCGTACCGTTCAACGCGTCGGGCCCCGCCGCCGCCCCGGTCACCGCGGTGTTGAAGTCCGCCTTGGACGAGGGGGTCTTCCTCTTCGGCCACTTCAACCGGGTCCACGTGCTGCCTCCGCTCAACATCTCCGAGGACGACCTGCGCTTCGGTCTCGAGGTCCTCGACCGGGCGTTGGCCGGAGCCGACCGCCACGCCGGCTGAGGCTCCGGCTGCCCGGGGCGCCCGGGGCGAGCCCCGCTCCGGCCGGGGACGAGCGGGAAGGCGGCTGCGGGTCGCGGGCCGGCCTCGGGGGCGCAGGCGGCCGGCGCCGGACCGGTAGCCTGC
>JAKABK010000182.1 GCA_021796905.1 Actinomycetes bacterium | reverse complement strand
TCCCTTGTCGACCGTGACCGGTGGGCGCAGCTCCACCGAGAGCCTCCCGGGGTGGGCGGCCAGACCGTGCCGGGCACTGGCGGCAGCCGCGTAGTGCTCGATCCATCCGAGCCGTTCGGGGGCGCGCCGGGCGTGGAGGGTGACCGCCAGGCCCTTGTCCTCGACGGTCACCCCAGGGGGTGCCGACCGGTGCGCCTCCTCGACGACGCCGGCCAGGGTCACCCGCCACCCCTCGGCTCCGGGATGGGTGCGCAGCTCACCACCCTCGACCCACTCGAGCCCGTAGAGCCCGAAGAGCGACAGGCGCCCGGCGACCCCGGGGAGCCGCTCCCGCAGGAAGGTGACCGGTCGACCGGAGACGACCCCGACCACCCCGAGGGTCCCCGAGAGACGCCCGAGGACAGCTCCCGCCCCGGGCAGGGGGGCGGCCCTGGAAGGGTCGGCGACGATCGGGGCGAGGGTGCCGTCGAAGTCGACGAGCAGGGCGCTGCGACCCGGGTCCTCGGCGAGCAGCGCGAGCCCGTCGGCGTCCCCGGTCCCGCTGGTCGCCGCGGTCATCGGGCCCCCGCGCCCCGGAACAGCTCAGGCCTTGCTCGCGAGGCTGTCGCCGATCACGAGCACCAGGTCGGCCTGCTGGAGGTCCACCGACGGGATCGGGGCGCTCGACGGGGGCGGCACCACGTCGACGATCGACGAGTCGGGCAGCCCGACGGTCTTGGCGAGGGCCTGCGCCTCCGCCTGGTAACCGGACTTCACGATGTAGATCGCCGAGATCGTGTCCTGCGCGGTGGTGTTCCTCGCGGCCATCGTCTGGTACCCGGGATCGGAGTGCAGCTTGGCGCTCCACTCCGCCGACAACGGCCCGGTCTGCAAACCGTTCAGGACCTGCAGCTCGATCTTCGACGGCGGGATCGTCGCTGCGGTCGTGGTCGTCGTCGAGGTGGTGGTCGTAGTGGTGCTCGCCGACGAGCCCGAGCCCGGACGCGAGCCCGCCGACGCCGCCGTGGACCTCGCCCCCCCGCCACCGACCCGGGTGAGCAGGATCACGGTGAGCGCGACCGCCACGACCACGAGCAGTGCCGCCCGGGCGGGGTGAGCGCCACCGGGCGGTGCCGAGCTGCCTGCAGCCCCGGCCCGCCCTGTACCGCCGGCCCGCCCCGCGCCCCCGGGCGGGCCCTTGCGCCTACCTCCGGCCGGCCTCATCGCTGCCGGCGACCACCGAGGTGGCCTCCCTCGAAGCGGGCCTGGCGACGCAACCGGCGCAACCGGCGCAAGCGGCGCACCACGAGCGGGTCGTAGCGCTCGGCTTCTTCAGAGTCGGCGAGCGCCCCGAGCAGCTGGTAGTAGCGGGTCGCCGACAGGTCCAGGCGGGAGCGGATCGCGCCCTGTTTCGACCCGGGCTCGGTCCACCACGACCGTTCGAAGTCGAGGATGGCCCGATCCCGCTCCGAGAGTCCCATCCGGTCGAGCCTGCCACCCCAACCCCGCGGGATCAAGGACCGTCGCGCTCCGGTGCCGCTGGTAGCCTCGCCGGCGCACGAGGGGCGAGCCGGAGGGTGTGAGCAGATGGGTTCCGCAGCCGGAGGGGTCGGGTCGAAGGAGAGCCGCTGGCTGCCGGTGGCCGGCTTCGCCCTGGTGTCGTCGGCGAACCAGATGCTCTGGCTCGACTTCGCGCCGATCACCACCGGTGCCGCTGCCCGCCTCGGCGTGTCCACCTCGACCGTCGGGATCCTCGCCGAGGTGTTCCCGGTCGTCTACGTGCTACTGGCCCTGCCCGCCGGGTTGGCCCTCGACCGGTGGTTCCGCCCGACCCTCGCCGCTGGTGCTCTGCTCACAGCCGTCGGCGCGGTCATCCGTCTCGTCGGCCACGGCTTCGGCCCGGTCCTCGCCGGCCAGCTGGTCGTGGCCGTCGCCCAGCCGGCGGTACTGACCGCGGTCACCGGGATCGCCACCCGTTCCCTCTCGGAGAGCGACCGACCGATCGGGATCGCGCTCGGGTCGGCGGGGACCTTCCTCGGCTTCGTGGTGGCCTTCGTGCTCGGCCTGGTGCTCGGCGCCGCCCACCTGCACCTGCTGCTGGTCGTCTCCGCCGGGTACTCGGTGGCCGGTGCAGCGGTCCTGGTGCCGGCGCTGGCCTCGGTGGACGCCTCCGCCGGCCTGCGGGCGGTCGGTGCCGACCGCTCGGCGCTGCGAACCGTGTGGTCCGACCCGGTGGTGCGCTCGGTGTGCTGGCTGGTCTTCGCCGGTTTCGGGGTGTTCGTGGCGATCACCACCTGGGCGCAGGCGCTGCTCCAGCCGTCAGGGGTCTCGGCGCGCGGCGCCGACGGGATGCTCCTCGCGATGGTCGGGGCCGGGATCGTCACCGCCGTCGCGCTGCCACCGGTCGTCGCGAACCGTGCCAAGCAGCCGCTCGTGCTGGCCGTCGCCGGCGGGGCGTCGTTCGTGGCGCTCCTCGCGCTCGCCTCGGTGCCGGGGCGCGACACCGGCTACGCCGGCCTGGCACTGATCGGCCTGGTGCTGCTGCCTGCACTACCGGTACTGCTCGAGGTGCTCGAGACCCGCTGCGGGGCCAACGCCGGAGCCGCGACCGCTCTGCTGTGGCTGTTCGGTAACGCCGGCGGCATGGTCGTCGCACTGGCGGTGCAGGCGGTGGTGGCGTCGACGGCGGCCGCGTTCGGTCTGATGGCGGCGGTGGCGGTAGCGGCGATGCCCCTGGCCCGCCGGCTCGCCGTCCGTCTCCGACCCCCGCCGGGCGTCGCCCTCGCGACGAACGGCGAGCCGTGAGCGACGAGCCGTGAGAGCGTGGGAGGTCACCGAGCCGGGGCCGATCGCCTCGGGCCCGATGCGCCTCGTGGAGCGACCCCTGCCCGAGCCCGGCCCGGGCCAGGTCCGGGTCCGGGTGAGCGCCTGCGGGGTGTGCCGCACCGACCTGCACGTCGCCGAGGGTGACCTCCCACCGCACCGCCGGCCGGTGGTGCCCGGCCACGAGGTCGTCGGGACCGTCGAGGCGGTCGGTGAGGGGTGCCGGAGCCTCGGGGTCGGGGACCGGGTCGGCGTGGCGTGGTTGGCGAGCACCTGCGGCACCTGCGCCTACTGCCTGCGTGGCGCGGAGAACCTCTGCCCGGACGCCCGTTTCACCGGCTGGGACCTGGACGGGGGTTACGCGGAAGCCCTCGTCGCCGGCGAGGACTACCTCTACCGGCTTCCCGACGGGATCGACGACGTGGCGGCGGCGCCGCTGCTGTGCGCTGGGATCATCGGCTACCGGGCGCTGCGACTGGCGAGCCTGCCGCCCGGCGGACGCTTGGGGCTGTACGGCTTCGGGGGTTCGGCGCACCTGGTCGCCCAGCTGGCGGTTGCCGAAGGAGCGACGGTGCACGTACTCACCCGGGGGGAGGGCGACCGGCGCCTGGCGCTCGAGCTCGGGGCGGCGTCGGCGGGCGGCGCCTACGACTCCCCACCCGAACCGCTCGACTCGGCGATCCTCTTCGCCCCGGTCGGGGACCTGGTGCCGGTGGCGCTCGCCGCCCTCGACCGGGGAGGGACGCTGGCGGTCGCCGGGATCCACCTGAGCGACATCCCCCCGCTCCGCTACCAGGAGCACCTATTCGGCGAGCGGACGCTGCGGTCGGTGACCGCCAACACCCGGGAGGACGGCCGGGCGTTGCTCGCCGCGGCCCGACGGGCGAAGCTGCGCGCCACGGTCGAGCCCTACCCGCTGGACGCCGCCGACCGGGCTCTCGCCGACCTCTCCGACGGTCGCTTCCGGGGGGCCGCGGTGCTCGTCACCGGGTAGGGGAAAGACCCCGCTCGACGCGCCCGGCGCGGGTTGCGGGGCCTTTCCCCGATCCCTGCCCCACCCCACCCACCGCGGTGGCGGGCTCGCCGCATCCGCGGTCGGGTCAGGTCAGTCGAAAGAGGTGATCACACCCCGGAGGTTCTTGCCGTTGCGCATGTCCTCGTAACCCTGGTTGATCTGCGACAGCGAATAGGTCCCGGTCACCAGCCCGTCCAGGTCGAGCTGGCCCGCCCGGTACAAGTCGAGCAGCCTCGGGATGTCGGCGCGTGGGTTGGCCGAGCCGAACAGCGAGCCGACGAGCTGCTTCTCCATCAGCGTGAGGTCCAACGCCGACAGCTCCACCTGGGCCTCGGTGGCGGCGTGCAGGTTGGTCACCACCACCCGGCCGCGCTTGGCGGTGATCGCCATCGCCTTGCCGATCATCGGTCCCTGTCCGAGGCCCATCGTCATGATCACCTTGTTGGCGTTGCGCCCCCAGGTCAGCTCGGCGATCTGCGCCCGGGCCTCGTCGATCGACTCGAAGGCGTGGGTGGCACCGAAGCGCAGGGCCTGCTCCCGCTTGAAGGCAACCGGGTCGATCGCGAAGATGTAGCGGGCGCCGGCGTGGCGGGCTCCCTGGACGGCGTTGATCCCGATCCCGCCGACACCGACGACCGCGACGTCCTCACCCGGGCGGACCTCTGCGGCGTAGACCGAGGATCCCCACCCGGTCACGACCCCGCACCCGAGGAGGCATGCCGTCTCGAGCGGGATGTCCTTCTCGATCCTGATGCACGACGCCTCGTTGACGACGGTGCGCTCCGCGAAGGTGCCGAGCAGGCACATGAGGGTGAGGTCCTGGCCGTGGACGTGGTGGCGGGAGGTCCCGTCGGAGACCTGGGTCGCGATCGCCATGTGGGCCCCGAGATCGCAGAGGTTCTCGTGTCCGGTGGCACAAGACGGGCAGCGCCCGCACGAGGGGATGAACCCGAAGATCACGTGGTCCCCGGGCTCGAGCCAGCTCACGTGGCTGCCTACCTCCTCGACCACGCCGGCACCCTCGTGGCCCCCGATCATCGGGAGCGGGAAGGGCAGGTCCCCGGTGAGCACGTGCTCGTCGGAGTGGCACAGCCCGGATCCGACCAGGCGGACCAGGACCTCCGACTCCTTCGGCGGGTCGAGGTCGATCTCCTCGACGCTCCAGTCCTTGCCGTGCTCCCACATGATCGCTGCCCTGGTGCGCATGCAACCCTCCCCCGGATCAGTTCCCGGCGCCGCTCGACGCCCGGACCTC
>JAKABK010000181.1 GCA_021796905.1 Actinomycetes bacterium | reverse complement strand
GGGCAGGCTCGGTGGCGGGCCCCAGGCGGTCGAGGTCGCCGTGGTCGTCGACGACGGGCATCCGGTCGGGACCCGCTTGGGGCTCGAAGCGGTGCTGCGCCACGCCGGGGGCGAGACCCGCTCGGCGGGAGAGCTGGAGGTGGCGGAACCGGGCTGGACGATGTACATGGTCCCGCATTTCCACTACGACCCGGTGTGGTGGAACACCCAGGCCGGTTACACCTCGGAGTGGGACGTGCTGGCGTGGGCCCAGGATCACAGGGAGAGCTTCCAGCACACCGGCCTCGCGCTCGTGGAGGCGCACATGGAGCGGGCCCGCCTCGACCCCGACTACAAGTTCGTGCTGGCCGAGGTCGACTACCTGAAGCCGTTCTGGGACCTGTACCCCGACCGGCGTGACGAGCTGCGCCGCTTGCTCGCCGAGGAGCGCCTCGAGATCGTGGGCGGCACCTACAACGAGCCGAACACCAACCTGACCGGAGCGGAGACGGCGGTCCGCAGCGCCGTCTACGGTGTCGGCTTCCAGCGTGACGTGATGGGGGCGGACCCGCGCACCGCCTGGCAGCTCGACGTGTTCGGCCACGACCCGCAGTTCCCGGCGATCATGGCCGACTGCGGCGTGACCTCCTCGTCGTGGGCTCGGGGTCCGTTCCACCAGTGGGGGCCGAAGCGCGAGGTCGGGGACAACCGTTGGATGCAGTTCCCCTCCGAGTTCGAGTGGATCGCGCCGAGCGGCACCGGTCTGCTCACCAGCTACATGCCCAACCACTACGGGGCGGGCTGGGAGCTGGACCTCTCCACGAGCCTGGAGGACGCTATGGAGCGCGCCTACGGTCTGTTCTGCGATCTGGCCGCAGTGTCCGCGACCCGCAACACCCTGCTCCCGGTGGGCACCGACTACACCCCGCCCAACCGGTGGGTGACTCGAGTGGCGAGGGAATGGTCACGCCGGTACGCGTGGCCCCGGTTCGTGGTCGGCTTGCCGAGGGAGTTCTTCGCGGCCGTCCGCGCCGAGCTGGACGCCTCGGGCAGGTCCCCCGCTCCCCAGACCCGGGACATGAACCCGGTCTACACGGGCAAGGACGTGTCGTTCATCGACACCAAACAGGCGCAGCGCCTGGCGGAGTGCGCCCTGGTGGAAGCCGAGAAGTTCTCGACGTTCGCGCTGCTGCTCGGCGACGAGCACCCGGCGGGCGCCGTCGACAAGGCATGGCGCCAGCTGCTCTTCGGCGCCCACCACGACGGGATCACCGGCTCCGAGTCCGATCAGGTCTACCTCGACCTGCTCGGCGGGTGGCGCGAGGCGTACGAACTGGCTGCAGCCGTCGGCCGGCGCGCCCGAGCGGCGGTCGCGGCGCAGGTCGACACCCGTGGCGAGGGGCGGGCGCTCGTGGTCTCCAACTCCCTCGGCTCGGAGCGTTCGGGCCCGACCCGGGCGACCGTCACGCTCGCCGGTCCGGGCGCAGTGAGCGTCGTCGACGAGACCGGCGTCGAGCAGCCGAGCATCTGCAGCGCGCTCGACGCATCGACCGCCGCGGCGACCGTTGGCGTCGAGCTCCTCGCCGGCGACGTGCCCGCCGCCGGGTACCGGACCTACCGGCTGGTCGAGCGACCCGGTCACCGTCCCGGTGGCGGCTGGGCGACAGCGGACGGTGTGAGCATCGCCAACGAGCACTACCTCGTCGTCGCCGACCCGGACCGGGGAGGGTGCCTGTCGCGGATCGTGGTGCGCCCCTCCGGCCGCGAGGTGCTCGCGGCCGGCGAGGTGGGCAACGAGCTGCTCGTCTACCCCGAGTACCCGACCCACCCCCGCATGGGGGAGGGGCCGTGGATGTTGCTGCCGGCGGGCCCTCCCGAACGCTCCGGTGACCGGCCGGCGACCGTGCGCGCCGAGCGTTCGGTCCTCGGCGAGCGCCTGGTGGTCGAGGGGGAGGTCGCCGGTTTCCGCTACACCAACGAGGTCACGGTGCTCTCCGGGTCCCGCCGGGTCGACCTTCGCACCAGGATCCAGGGATGGGAGGGTGTCGACCGGCTGGTGCGACTGCGGTTCCCGACGTCGATGCGGGGTGGCACACCGATATCGGAGGTCGCCGACGCGGTCGTCGCGCGCGGCTGCGCGCTGATCGAGGCGGACGCCGCCGAGGCCCCCTGGACGCTGGACAATCCGGCGCAGGGGTGGTTCGGGTTGGGGACCACCCTGGCGCTCGAGCTGGCGTGGGCAGGGCAGCGTTGGGGTTCGCGCGCCCTCGGGGTCGCCGAGGTGGTCACCCCGAGCGGGCAGGGGGCGGCTGGGTGGGCCCGCGAGCTGATGGTGCAGCTCGTCCGCAAGGGCGTGACCGCCACCTGCAGCGAGTCGGGCGCCAACCGCTACGGCGGTCTCGCCGGTGACTCCAACCTGCCCGACTTCCGCATCGTGGTCGGCCGCCCCGACGACAACGAGGTGACCGCCGCGGTGCTCGCCGCCGCCGACCCGGTCTTCGCTGCCGAGCTCGAGCGCCAGCTCGCAGAGCGGGACGCGGCCAGGGTGCTGGTCCCCGCCCGACGTCCCCTCGCCGAGGTGTGGGTGCCGAACGCCGACGTTCGCGGCGTGGCCGACCTGCCGGTGCTGATCGTCGCCGGGACCGACGGGGAGGCCACCGCCCGGGCCGTCGCCGACCTCGCGGCGGACATCGGGGCCGATCGGCTGGTGGTCGAGCAGCCACCGCACCTGGCCGGCCCCGGCGACCTGGACGCCCCGGAGTGGACGGTGGCCCTGCTCAACCGGGGGACTCCCGGGTTCGCCGTCGACACCGCCGGCGCGCTGCACGTGTCACTGCTGCGGTCCTGCACCGGCTGGCCGTCGGGGGTGTGGATCGACCCGCCCCGCCGGACCGCCCCCGACGGGTCGAACTTCGAGCTGGAGCACTGGGACCACACCTTCGAGCTGGCGCTCCTCGCCGGTGAGGGCGACTGGCGGGAGCTCGGCTGTGTGCAGGAGGCGCAAGCGTTCAACACACCGCTCGTCGCGACCGTCGAACCCTGCCACGACGGGGTCCTGCCCCCGGTCGCCTCGCTGCTCGACGTGGGCTCCTCCCTGGTCGTCCTAGCGGCGTTGAAGCCGGCGGGGAACCCGCTCGCGTCGGGGCGGGCCGCGGGCACCCACGGCGCAAGCGGGGGCCTCGGAGCCCCCGCCGACGAACCGGTGGGAGTCACCGCCCGGCTCTACGAGAGCAGCGGACGGCCGGGGAGCGCTTCGCTACGCCTGCATCCGACCTGGAGCATCGAGACGGCACGGTCGTGCAACCTGCTGGAAGAGGAGACAGCCACTGAGACGGTCGACGACGACGGCGGGGTGGCGCTGCGCCTGGGTCCCGGGCAGCTGCGAACGGTCCGCCTGGACGTCCGGTGCCGCTCGGGGCGCTCGGGCAGCGCCCCCACCCCGACCGCTCCCGCGGTGGCGTCGGTCGAGCCGGCCCAGCCGGTGTTCAGCCGCTACTGGCTGCACAACAAGGGACCGGCACCGATCGGCAACCAGACCCTCGCAGTTCACGTAGCGCCCCGGTGGCTGAGGGCCGCCGGCGGGGTGCCGTTCACGATCGTGGCCACCGTCGCGTCGGGCGCGCCGGACCGGCCGCTGCCGGGACGCCTGGAGATCGTCGCTCCCGACAGCTGGGAGGTCGATCCTCCTTCACGGCTGTTCCGCCTGGCCGCCGGCGCGCACAGCCAGCTGGCGGTGAGCGTGCGAGCCCCGGCCGGGGCGCGCACCGGCCGGTACTTCCTCGCCGCCCGGGTCGCCGACGCCGACGGCCAGCTCCATGAGGACGTGGTCACCGTAGACCTTCGACCCGAGGACCCGGACGGTCGACTACCCGCAGCCGGGGTGGTGGTGGCGCCCATGGCCGAGCTCGCCGGCACCCCCGCCGACGAGCTCGAGGTGACCCTCTCCACCGAGGCGCTGAGCGTGACGGCCGGCACGGCGGCGGAGATCTCGGCGGAGCTGGTCAACCGGACCCGCTCGGCGATCCGGGCCGAAGCCCAGCTGATCTCCCCGGTGGAGACGTGGGGCTGGACCTCACCTTGGACCCAGGGCATCGAGATCCCGGCCTGCTCGGGCGCGACCGTGGCCTTCGACGTCCGCCCGCCGGCAGACGCCGCAGGGTTGCGGTCGTGGTTGCTCGTCAAGGTCATGTGGTTCGGGAGGCTCTGGTACTCGCCGGCCGTGGACCTCCACGTCGCCAGGCAGGCCGCGGGACACGCACGTGCGGATGCCTGCTGAACGGCGCTCGGCGGGGCGCGGACAGCGAGGGGTGGGCACCGACAGCGCCGTCGTGGCGTGGGTGTGCGGCGAGCCCGTCAGCGAGACCGACCTCGACCGCTACGTCGCCCGCCTCGGCGCCACCTCCGTCGGCGAGCAGGTAGGGCTCTCCTCCCCGGTCAGCGTCGCAACAGCCGGACCGCTCAGAACCTGGGCTCTCAAGTCGTTGCTGACCGAGACCTTGCTCAGAGCCGACGCTTCCCGCCTCGGTGTGGCCGGTCCCGAAGCGCTGCTCGAAGCGGTCGGCGCCGAGGCGGGCGGTGCCCCGCCGAGCGAGGAAGAGATCAGCGGCTACTACCGGCGCAACCCGGAGCGATGGTCCCAGCCGGAACGGAGGATGGTCCGCCACGTGCTCTGCGAAGATAGGGATCGGGCCGAGCTGGTCGCCCGACGGGCGAGGAGCGGAGAAGATCTGGCCGGGCTCGCCGGGGAGCACTCCTGCGACCCGGGGTCCCGCCACCGTCGCGGGAGCCTGGGCGAGGTGACCCGCGGCGAGCTCGCCGGACCGGTCGAGGAAGCGGTTTTCGGCGCCGAGGAGGGTACGGTGATCGGCCCGGTCGGCAGCGAGTGGGGTTGGCACGTGCTCGTCGTCGAGGAGGTCCGTCCCGCCGGCCGGGAGCCGCTCGACGCGGTGCGGGACGTGATCGCTGCCGAGCTGGTCGCGGAGCGCCGGCGGAGAGCGATCGGCGTCTGGTTCGAGCGCCGGCTCGCCGAAGGGGTCCGGGTGGCCGAGGGGTGGGAGCACCCCGCGACCCGGGGGCTCCCCGGGTCGCCGCACCGCCACTGAGCCAACGCACCGCCACTGAGCCGCCGCACC
>JAKABK010000180.1 GCA_021796905.1 Actinomycetes bacterium | reverse complement strand
CGGCCGGGGTCGGCCCGATGGACGCCTCGGGCTCGGCAGTCGTCGCCCAGGCGGTCCTCGCCGCCGGCTGGCTGGTCGCCGCCGGTCTCGCGTTGCCCGCCCGCAGCCGCCCCGCCGCCGGCGCGCTCGCCGTCGGCCTGGCCCTGGCCGAGCTCGGGATCGTGGTCTCGGCGGTCGGGGCGGTGGGGGAGACCCCCGGACCGGGCCTCCTGCTGCTCGCCGCCGGCTGGGTGGCCGGCGCCGCCGGCGCCGTCGTCGCCGTTCTCGGCTCACCGGTCGGTCCCGGCCGCCCCCACCGCCGGGTCGGGCCGGGCTGGCTGGTGCTGCTCAGCGCCGCCGCGGCGATCCTCGTCGGCGTGGCCCTCCTGCCCGCCTGGGACCACTACCGGGTCCTGTCGCGGGTCCTCGGGCGGGTGATCGTGGTCAACGAGTCCAACACCTTCACGCTGCCGGCCCCGGTCCTCGGCGGCACGGTGGCGGCCGCGGTGGCGTGGGCGGTGGTCCCGATCGTCGGTGCCTTCTGGCGTCCGGCGCGCCTCGGCGTGACGGCCGGCGCGGGAGTGCTCGTCGCGGTCGCCAGCCAGGTCGCCTCCGCGGTGGTCGGCCTCGACCCCCGCGGCGTGCTCGACAGTGTCTTCGGGGCGGCCAGGGTGAGCGGGTTCGGCCTCGAGCTGCTCGGGGCGTCGCTGCGGCCGTGGTTCGACGTCGAGACCGTCGCCGGCCTGGCCCTCGCCCTCCTCCTCGTCGCCCGCTGGTGGACCCCGGACCCGACCGACGCGACCGCCCCGACTCCCGCCGTCTGGGTCCCTGCCGGCACGCAGCCGTGGTCCTACGACCCGACCAACGGTGGCGCTGCCCGAGCCCCCGACGGTTGGTCGGTCCCGCCCGGATGGCCGCCTGGAACCTCGGTGTGGGGGGAGCCGGGAGGGTCGGTCGACCCTGGGGTCTGGGCCCGGCCGACGGGGGAGCCGGAGCGGTCCCCGGGGGCGGTGGCCGACCAGCAGCACGCCGAGGGGGTGCTCCCCGACAGCCGGAGCCCCAGCTGGTCCCGTCACGAGCGCTCGACCTGGGCCCCGCCGGACGAGGAACCCTAGGGGTGGGCGTCCGCTTCGGGCTGCTCGGCACCGGGCAGTGGGCGACGAGCGTCCACGGGCCGGGGCTCGCCGCCCACCCGGGCGTTGACCTGGTGGCGGTGTGGGGACGCGACGCGCCCCGGGCGTCCGCCCTCGCCGACGGGCTCGGCTGTCGGGGCACCACCGACCTCGACGCTGTCCTCGGCGACGTCGACGCCGTCGCGCTCGCCGTTGCCCCCGACGCCCAGGCCGGGCTCGCCACCCGGTCTGCCACCGCCGGCCGCCACCTCCTGCTCGACCAGCCCGTCGCCTTGGACGTCGCCTCCGCCGAGACGCTGGCGTCGAGCGCGGCGGTCGCCGGCGTCGCATCGGTCGTGTTCTTCACCGCCCGCTTCGACCCGGGTCTCGCGCCGTGGTGGGACCAGCTGCGCCGCGGGGGATGGGGGGTCGCCACCTACGTCGAGATGGGCTCCATCTTCGGGGCCGGGAGCCCCTACGCCGCTTCGGCGTGGCGCAAGGAGCGCGGCGGGCTCTGGGACGTCGGGCCCCACGCCGTGGCGACGGTCACCGTCGGTCTCGGCCCGGTCGAGACGGTCGCCGCCGTCGCCGGGCCCGGCGACACGGTGGTGGTCGCGACCGGGCACCGTGGGGGTGGGGCCGGATCGTTGCTGCTCGCCGTCGACGCGCCGCCGGCGGCCCGGGAGCGGCGGGCCACCTTCTACGGGGAGCGGGGGGTGCTGCACCGCCCCGAGCTGCACACCCCGGCGTCCGAGGCCTACCGCTGCGCCCTCGACGACCTGCTCGCCGCCATCCGCGACGGGACCCGCGGCCACCCCTGCGACGCGGCTTTCGGCCTCGACGTGGTCCGGGTCCTCGCTGCCGCCGACGCGATGATCACCCGGCCCACCCCCGGCCCGTAGCCGCCCGCCCGGGGCGCCTGATCGGGCGCCCGCCCGGGGTGCCTGCTCGGGCGGTGGACCCGGTGAGGCTCGGTAGTGTCGCCGGCATGGACATCCTGGTGCTCGGTGGGACCGTCTTCGTCGGGCGGGCGATCGTCGAGCAGGCCCTCGGCCGGGACCACACGGTGACCCTGTGGGGTCGGGGCCGGACCGGTACCGAGCTGTTCCCCGGCGTCGAGCGCCTGGTAGGGGACCGCGACACCGGCGACTACCGGTCCCTCGGGGGGCGCTGCTTCGACGCGGTGGTCGACGTCAGCGCCTACGTTCCCCGCCACGTCCGTGACGTAGCCGCCGCTCTCGGGGGCGCCGGCGCCCACCGCTACCTGTTGATCTCCACCGGTTCGGTCTACGACTGGTCCCGGGCTGCCGGCCCGGTGAGCGAGGACGCCCCCCGGCTGGCCCCCGAACGGGGCACCGAGGAGGTCACCGGCGAGACCTACGGGCCGCTGAAGGTGGCCTGCGAGGACGACGCCGGCGAACTGTTCGGGGAGCGGGCGACGATCGTGCGGCCCGGGATCGTCGCGGGCCCCCACGACCCGACCGACCGTTTCACCTGGTGGGTGCGCCGGGTCGCTTCCGGTGGTCGGCTGCCGGTCCCCGAGCGTCTCGACCAGCCCGTCCAGGTCGTCGACTCGGGGGACTTGGCCCGGCTGGTGGTGTCGCTGCTCGAGGCCGACCGCCCCGGCACCTACAACGCGGTGGGACCGGCCGACCCGGCGACCGTCGCCGACCTGGTCGACGCCTGTGTGGCTGCCGCCGGCCGGGCGGTGGTCCCCGAACAGGTGAGCGTCGGAGCCGACCTGGATCTGCCGCTGGTCCTCGGCGCGGACACCCCCTGGGCGGTCTTCCGGCGCGACGCGTCGGCCGCCCGCGCCGTGGGGTTGACCGCAACCCCCCTGGAGCGGACCGCTGCCGACGTCCTCGCATGGGACGAGCAGCGCGGCTCGCCGCCGCTCGTGGCCGGTCCGAGCGACGAGCAGCTGGAGGCGGCGCTCTCCTGACCCCGGGGTGCCCGACCGGCCAGGTGGAAGGAACCTCGGTCCAGTGGCTCACCAGCGTGGCGACGTCGTAGTCGGGGCAGGGGGTCGACCCGGAGAGCTGGTCGGTTCGCACCCCGGCGGCCACCGCATCGGCGTGGTCGTAGGCGGCTGCGAGGGCTCCTCGGCGATCAGCACTGGTGGGTTCGGGGGCGGCGGTGTCGGTCATGGGGTGATCATCCACCCCCGAAGTGGCCACCTACAGCCCTACTTGTTGGCCAGGGTCTGCAGGTGCGTGCCGACCGTCTGGTGGCGATCGTGCTGTTGCTCCAGACCCACGGTCAGCGCTCCGTCGGCCAGCTCGTCGAGGAGCCCGAGACCTCGGAGCGGACCATCCGCCGCGACCGGTGTCCCGGGACAGCACGACGTCGACGCGGCGTTCCTCGGGGACGCTGCGGGGGTGGGAACGCCGGCGCGAGCTGGAAGCGTGGTGTCTGCGGTCAGTCGTCGTCGGGGCCCGGCGGGGCGGAGCGGAGACGCTCGACGGTCCGGGCGACCGCGAGGGTCGCCGACAGGGGGTGCAGCGGCTCCGCCCGGCCGGCGACGACCTCGGCGAAGTTCTCGACCATCAGCCGGTACATCTCCCCGCCGGCGGTGTCGCGCTGCTCGACCCGGCCGTCGGCATGACGCCACCGGTAGGAGGTGTCGCCGGGTCCCGGGGTGAACGCCCGCTCGGCGCTGAGCGCCGCTCGGGAGCCGACCAGCTCGAGGAGCTGGCGTTCGGCGGCGTCGAAGGAGCACTCGAAGCTCGCGGTGAGCCCGCCGGCGAAGGCGAGCAGGCCGGCGAAGGACACGTCGACCTGCGGCGCCGTCCCGGATCGCCCACCGGGCGCCGACGTTACCGACCCGGGCCCGCCGGAGGGGTCGGCGCCGGCGACCGGGCGCGCCGCGACCCATTCGGGTTCGGACCCGGCGAGCCCGAGGATCGGCGCCAGGCAGTAGATCCCGACGTCGAGCAGCGCCCCGCCCCCCATCGCCGGGTCCCAGCGGTGGTTGCCGGCCCGGTCCATGCGAAAGGTGAAGGCGGTGTGCGCGAAGCGGGGCTCGCCGAGCTCGCCGGACCGGGCTGCGGCGGCGATCGCCCGGCTGCGGGGATGGTGCGGGGTCATGTACGCCTCGAGCAGCACCCGCCCGGCGGTGTGCGCGGCGGCGACCATCGCCTCGGCGTCGGCTGCGCTCACCGCCAAGGGTTTCTCGCACAGCACGTGCCGCCCGGCCTGCAGTGCCGCCTCGACGTAGCGGCGGTGGAGGCTGTTGGGGAGCGCGACATAGACCGCCTCTACCTCGTCGTCGGCGAGCACCGCCTCGTAGCTGCGGTGCCATCTGACGTCCTCGCCGATCCCGCAGGCGGCCCGCCCCGGGACCTCGTCGGTCGAGACGCTGCCGACGGCCACCACCGAGGCGGTCGGTGACGCGGCGAGCGCCGGCAGCACCGCCCGCCGGGCGATCATCGCGGTCGGGGCGAGCACCCCCCAGCGCAGCGGGCGGCCCGCGCCCGAGGTCACTTCCCGCCGCCGAGCTCGACGACGCAGCCCCCGGAGCCGAGGGAGCGTTGTGCGGCGTCGAGGACCGCGACGACGTTGCGGACCGATCCGGCCGGGACCGCCAGCGGCTCGCCGAGCAGCAGGTGGTCGGCCAGGTTGGCGTGGAAGGGGAACGCGGCGGGTGCCGGCAGCGGGACCCGCTCCTCGGTGAGGCCCGAGCGGCTCTCGTAGGTGGCCAGGGTCAGCTCGGCGGGCGCCTCGGCGTGGTGGGCGACCCGGGAGCGGTACCCGACTCCCGGCTCGATCGTCTCGGTCACCACCGGCCGGTAGTGCCCGACGAGGGTGCCGGACGTGCCCTGGAGGTACAGCTTCGGCCGGCGGACCGCCGCGACGTCGCTGTGGACGAACTCCGCTTCCCTCCCATCGGCCCACCCGAGCCGCACGCGGACCTGGTCCTCGTTGGTCACGTCGTGCCACACCCGTTTGTGGCCGGTCGCGCTCACCCGCACCGGGTCGTCGCCCATGAGCATCAGGGTCCAGTCGAGGTAGTGGGCCCCCCAGTCGTAGATCGCGCCTCC
>JAKABK010000179.1 GCA_021796905.1 Actinomycetes bacterium | reverse complement strand
TACCCGACGGACGGAGGGCCAGGGCAGGGCCGAAGGTCCCGAACTTCGCGCCCCGCCTCGCTGGATCGTGCACGATCTCCAAACGGTTCGGACCACACCCAGTGTCCCCCGCCCGGCCGCCGGCAGCCCGCTCCGTCAACGCCCGGGCGTCAGCGACCGACGGTCCCCGGGCGGGCCACTCAGCCCGATCCCCTACCGGTGTCCACGCAGCGGGGAGCCGGCGCCGGGTGGGCTGATGCGCTGTCGCCGGCGTGGCGCGCCGAGAGGAGGTAGCGGCGCAGCCCCTGCAGCCCCCCATTCAGGGCGCGATGCACCTGCATCGGCGGGACCTGGAGCAAGCTGGCGACCTCCGGGGGGGTTCGGCCTGCGAGCACCAGAGCTACGGCTTCGCGCTGCTCCATGCTAGGAGCCGCCGACGCTGGTACCGACCCGACCAGCTCGTCGCAGATGCGTTCGACGTGACCGACGAGGGCGGCCCACACCGGGATCGATCCCCCGGCCGGCGTCGCCGGGTCGGCACATGCCTCCACGACGGCGTCCACCGTGACCTCCTCCGCCAGGACCGGGTCGCCGCAGGTGAACCAGGCGAACAGCCACAGCGGGTGGACATAGGCTAGGCACTGCTGCGGGGTGGTTCGGACCACGACCGGTTCGTGGCCGTCTCCGCCGGGGCCGCCCCGGCCTCGGCGTGCCGAACGGGGACGTGCCACGCGCCACCTCGACGAGGTGGTCACCGGGACCCAACCCATCCGGGTACTGCCAGGCCCGACGTCGGCAACGAACCTGTCCGATCGAGCCCCGCGTCGTGCCCGATCGGACAGCCGCACAAGGGCGGACCGTCGAGCCTGGCAAAGAGGACCGACAGATTGGTTTGCGGACTTGCCGAGCCACTCACGCAGGATCCATTCGGTAGCTGCACCTACGCCACCAGGGTCCGGAGCGACGTCCGGTGCCGCAAAGTTACTGCGGCACCTCGACATGATCACCTATCTACTTTCTCAGAGGTTACGTCGCAACGGGGTCCTTGTCAAGGCTCGTACCCGCTCCACGCTCGGCCGTCAGCTCGCTCGTGCCAGCCGCCCCGACACCGCACCACAGTTGCGTCAGGAGCACCCGAGGGCACTCCCCCGTTCGTTCAGTATCGGCTGTGATGGCCCCCGGCTGGCCCGGCACCGCCGGTTCCGCCCGAGCGGCGTGTGCACGAAGCCGCCGGTCCATCCCGATGTCGGCACAGCTCGAATCGGCTCGGTGGTCGCGGCCTACCAGGCTCCCCAGAACCGGGTCGCAGGCGGCTGGTGCTCGGGGATCCGGAGAGTGTAGATTTTGGTCAGCGCGCTCGTGTGCGCGTCGGTCTTCCCGGCACGTTGCCCCGGTCCCCGGTGGCGGGTCGTTGGGACCCTCCGACGAGGGAAGCGTGACCAGATGCCCGACGGCGTCCTTTCGACCGTAGCCGGAGACCCCGGGGTAGACGACGGGTGCAGGTCGGTCAGCTCCTCGGGGGTCTACGCCCGGGTGGCTGCGCTATTGCACGAGTCGCGCCAGGCGGCGCCCGACGAGGTCGGGTCGTTCCTGTCGGCTCGGGTGGCTGGCTTCGGGATGCGAGACCTGTCGGTGTACGTGACCGACTACGAGCAACGCCGCCTGGTCCCGATCGTCGGGTCCGCCGCCGGGAAGTCGATCCGCCTGGACGGCTCGACGGGGGGGACAGCGTTCACTACTGCACGCCAGACCGTCGAGGCAGTCGAAGGGGGTTGGCGGCTGTGGAGCGTCGTCGTCGACGGCGCGGCGCGCCTCGGGGTCATGGCAGTCACCGTCGCCGAGGCCGACGACGAGGCGCGCTCGCTGGCGGACAGCCTTGCTGGGGTCACCGCCGCGCTGCTCGTCACCCGCGGGCAGTGCACCGACGCGTACACGGTCCTGCAACGCAGCCAGGAGTTCTCCCTGGCAGCGGAGATGCAATGGGATCTCCTGCCGCCGTTGAGCCTCGAGACCGGACGTGTGTCGGTCGCCGGGCTCATCCAGCCGGCATACGACGTCGGTGGCGACAGCTTCGACTACGCCGTCAACGGTGACACCCTCGACTTCGCCGTCTTCGACGCCATGGGCCACGGGCTGGAGTCCAGCCAACTCGCCCACCTGGCGGTGAGCAGCTACCGCCACAGCCGACGGGGCGGCCTCGACCTTCCCGGCACCTACAGCGCGATGGACGCGGCGATAGCGAGCCGTGACGACGGCGAGAGCTTCGTGACCTGCCTCCTCGGACGTCTCGAGCTGGGGACCGGCATCCTGACGTGGATCAACGTCGGGCACCCACTGCCGCTGCTCGTACGCGACTGCGATGTCGTAGGACCGCTGGTCTGCGCCTCGACGCTACCCGCCGGTCTCGGCGGGGACCTGGCCGAGATCGCCCGGTACCTCCTGGCACCAGGCGACCGTATCTTCTGTCTCACCGACGGCGTGATCGAGTCCCACCGTCCCGGTGGCGAGGACTTCGGCCAGGACCGTCTCGTAGCGTTCCTGGGATCACCCTCGGCCAGCCGGATCGATGCCGCCGAGACCGTACGACGGCTCTCCCACACCGTCCTGGACCATCACGGCGCCCTGAGTGACGACGCCACCGCGTTCCTCGTCGACTTCCATCCACTCGGGACCCGATCCGTCGGCGGGTAGCCAGCCCAGCCGGGTATTTGGTGAGTCGGCTACCGACCGAGCCCGTCCGCCCCCACCATTCGGACGGCTGGCTCATGGCCGGGTCGGCGCAGGGGATAAGGTGCACCCACCCGTCGACCGTCCAGGTCGGGCTGCGCTGAGCCGATCCCTCCTCGAGCGTCTCGTCCATCGATCAGGAGACGACCGATGACCTCCGGAGGCATGATCCGGTCTCCCCGGACCCGTCGGACGGGCCTCTCGTGACCGGCGAGCGGCTGCTGCGGATCCTGGAGCTCATGGCGGCCAACGACCGGAGCGGGGAGACCTCCAGCTTGTGCGGGGTGGCGACCGAGATCACCGGGATGAGCGGAGCCGGGATCACCGTCTTCGACGGTGACCTTGCACGCGGGTCGGTGTGCTCCACCAACCAGGTTTCGGCCCTCGTCGAAGACCTCCAGTACACCCTCGGTGAGGGCCCCTGCGTCGACGCCCACACCCTCGGGTTTCCCGTCGGAGAAGCCGACCTAGCCGCCCCGACGGTTCCCCGCTGGCCGGCTTTCACCCCACCGGCGCTCAGCGGAGGCGCCCGGGCGGTGTTCGGGTTCCCGGTACGCATCGGGACCGTCCGCCTCGGCGCCCTCACCCTGTACCGGGACCAGCCCGGGGTCCTCAGCGACGACCAGCACGCCGACGCCCTGGTCATGGCCGACGTCGCCGCCCGATCGATCCTCGCCCTCCAGGCCGGAGCCCCGCCGGGCACCCTCTCCGCCGAGCTGGACGTCAGAGCAGACTTCCATCTGGTCGTCCACCAGGCCGCCGGGATGGTCTCGGTCCAACTCGACGTCAGTGTGACCGAAGCCCTCCTCCGCCTCCGGGCGCAAGCCTTCGCCACCGGAAGGTCCATCAACGAGCTCGCCCGAGACGTCGTCGACCGCAGGTTGCGCTTCGGGGACCCGGCGGCCCCCGACAAACTGTAGAACCCGGGCAACCCGTGGAGCCCGGCACCCGCTGGAGCACGGAGGTCGACGAAGTAGTCTCCATCACTCGTTCGTCTCCACGGCCCGCCCAGACCCCGCGCCGCCAACGAGCCCAGCCGAACTGGACGGTGGCCCGATGCCCAAACAAGCAGTCCTGATCCGTAGCCTCGTCGAACTGGCTGGCAGCCTCGTCGCCGACTTCGACGTCGTAGACCTGCTCACCCTGCTCGCCGACCGCTGCGTCGAAGCGCTCGACGTCACAGCCGCCGGGGTCATGATCGCCGCCCCGGCCGGCCAGCTCCAGGTCGTCGCTTCATCCAGCGACGCCATGCGCACCCTGGAGCTGTTCCAGCTGCAATCCGACCAGGGTCCCTGCGTCGACGCCTACCGGAGCGGCAAGCCCGTCGTCAACCAGGACCTGAGTGCCAACATCGGCCGGTGGCCCCGCTTCAGCCCCCACGCCATCGCAGCGGGGTTCCGCTCCACCCACTCGCTGCCCATGCACCTACAAGACAAGACCCTCGGCGCGCTAAATATGTTCCGCGCCGACAACGGCAGCCTCGCCCCCGATGACGTCGCCGCCGCCCAGGCTCTTGCCGACGTCGCCACCATCGCCATCACCCAACACCAGGCGACCGCCAGCGCTCGAGCACTCAACGACCAGCTCAACCACGCCCTCAACAGCCGGATCGTCATCGAACAAGCCAAGGGCAAGATCAGCGAGGCTGCCCACCTCGACATGGACCAAGCCTTCCAACGACTGCGGCACCACGCCCGCAACCACAACCTCCGCCTCACCGACCTCGCCCGCGACATAGCGATCGGCACCGCTCCAGCTGGGACGCTCGACCCGCTCCCCCCGCAGGGCCTCCGCCGATAGCTGCTGTGATGCGGACGACGCATCGGGGGTGTGCCTTCGCCGTCCACCCGTCCGTCCGGATCCGACCTGCTCCAGCCACCCGACGCCCCGAGCGCTCCGTCGAGACGTCCGCTACCGAGAGCCCAATCGCCCGCCACCCTTCCGCTCCCCAGAGGCCTGACCACCCCGACGCGACGACACGCGGTAGTCGAGCGGACCATGGGACCAGCCCGGTGCGCACGGCCAGGCGACGACCCTACCCGCGCTCGACCTCGGCCACGAGCCCGAAGGGCTCCCCGGCTGCCCCGGCCAGAGTCGCCCTGCCGGCCGGGCTCCGTCCACGGTGGCACGGGTGTGCGGAGCCCGAATGGGCAGCGGGCGACCAGCCGGCCCCGAGGTAGGCAGCAGAGCGTCACGAACGATCTCCGAGCGGCGCCGTCACCGACCCTGGCCGCCGCCACCACCGGACCGGGAACGGCACGCCCCTGATGCAGGGTTCAGCGGGATGCATGCGGTCACGTCCTCATGCCCGTCGGTGGCACGGGAACGTCGGTGACCTGCGTCGAAGCGATCGGGACCACGTCATCGGGCGTTGCGCCGGCGGGGACGAACACGGCGAGGACGAGGCTGGCGGGACGGGCCGCGCTGGGGGCGATGAG
>JAKABK010000178.1 GCA_021796905.1 Actinomycetes bacterium | reverse complement strand
CCTACCGGGTGTCGGCAGCCCCGTTGCACGCTCGGGTCTCCGGCCCCCTCGCCGCCCGACGTCTCGCCAACCTCCGGCGCGTCAGCGCCACCTCGAGGGTGGTGGTGGTAGTCGAGCGCGACGCCCCCCTGCCGGTCACTCGGGTGCCGCCGGCGTTCAGGGCACCGCTCCAGCGCCTCGTCGCGAGGAGCGTCGCTCGCGAGCTGTCGACCTTCGCCCACGTGACCCTCGTCGCCGCCGGCGACCCGGGGATCGAAGCCCGGGCATGGCAGGTCCTCGCCGGCGCGGCCGACGAGGTCCGCCGGGAGGAGGGTGATCGGGTTCCCCTGGTCGGCCCGATCGGACCGGTCGACCTCTCGGTGTACCGACCAGGACGCCTGGCTCGCCGAGCCCTCCGCCTCCTCGCCGGCAGGCTGCTCGGTCCGGCGGCACCACGAGCCCTCGCCGCACTCGCCGCCACCCGCCGCTCGCTCCGAGCGAACCTGCGATCCCGCTGAGGACCCTGCCCCGGGGCTCCCCGAGACCGACCCCAGGCTGCCGGGGCTCCTTCGGTGACCCTCCGCCGGGCGGCCCACCCGCGCCGGTGGCTCCCGGCCGCCCCAGCTACCCGGCGAGGCCCTCGAGGGCAGCCAGCCATCTAGCAGTCGAGGCTCCCAGGTCGAATGCTTCCGCCCGTCGCCGGCCCGCCTCCACCAGCCGGTCCCTGCCGCCCGGATCGGAGAGCAGGCCCGCCACCGCCTCGGCGACGGCGAGAGGGTCCTTGTCGGCCAGCACGACCCCTGCGCCGCCGAGGGTCTCGGGGACCGCGGCGGCGTCGAAGGCGACCACCGGTGTTCCCACCACCATCGCCTCCAGCAGCGGAACACAGAACCCCTCGTGCTCCGACAAGCAGACCAGCACGTCCGCAGCCCGGAAGCGGGCGAGGAGCTCTGCGTGGGGCACCCCGGCGGTTACCGACACCGCATCGTGCACCTCGAGCTCCCGGCAGAGCGCGTCCAGCGCACGTCGATAGAGAGTGGAGCTGGTCGAGCCGATCAGGGCCAGTCGGGCCGCGGGGTCGTGTAGCCGTCGGAACACTGCGAACGCAGCGATCAGGTCGTGCTGGCACTTGTTGGGGGCCAGGCGACCGACGAACAGCCACGACACCCCCCCACCGCAGCGCCCGGTTGCGCTCCGCCGCAGCGATGCCCGGTCGGGTGGGCCCCGGAACGCGTCGAGGTCGACCAGCAGCGGGCAGGTGGCGCTGCGCGCGTAGCCGGCGTCGATCAGCTCGTCCCGGTTGAACCCCGAGTCGGCGAGGGCCAGTTCCGCGTGCGAGGCGAGCGAGGCGAGCTCCGCCCGGCCCGCCCTGCACCGGGCGGCCGCATCCGGGTCCCAACGAGCGAAGTAGCGGCTCGGGGTGATGTTGTGGTGGTCTACGACGAGGCGTCCGCCGGCGCTGGCGTGCTCCCGGAGCCACGCGGCGATCGGGCTGCCTGTCGAGGAGTGGTAGATCGCCACCCCCTCCGGCGGCGGGGATCCCGGAGTCCAACGGCGGGCCTCTCCCCGGAGGCGGTGATCGACATGGGAGGCGTGGATGGACACCTCGTGGCCGGCGCCTGCCAGGACGGCGCCCAGTCGGCGGACGTGATCGCTGATCGCGTCGTGGGGCACGAGGTCCGGGAGGTACTGGGAGAACCGCACAGTTGCCTCGTCGACCCCCGCTACCAGGAGCCCGGGAGGCGACGGAGGTGACCGAGCAGCTCGGCGGAGGTGGTCTCCAGACCGAAGCGTCGGGCACGGGCCCGGCCAGCCTCGACGATGGCGGCACTGCGTTCGGCGTCGCCGAGCAGGTCGGCGACCGCGGTCGCCACCGCCACCGGCTCCTTGTCCCCCAACAGCACGGCCGCGTCGCCGACCGTCTCGGGAACCGCCGCTGCCCGGTAGGCGACGATCGGCACCCCCAGCGCCATCGCCTCGAGCAGCGGGACGCAGAACCCCTCGTGCTCGGACATGCACACCACCACGTCGGACCCGACGTAACGGGCGCTCAGCTCCTCGCTGGTCGATCCGGAGACGATCTCCACCGCCGCCTCCAGGTCCAGGTGGTCGACCATCCTCTGCAAGGCGGCGAGGTAGGTCGGCGCGGTCACACCCCCGACCAGGCACAGACGCGCCCGGCGGTCGAACAGCTTGCGGTAGACCGCGAAGGCGGCGAGCACGTCGTGCTGGCACTTGTTGGGAGCGATGCGCCCGACGAAGAGCCAGGCGGCACCACCGTTGCGTCTCTGGCGCTCCATCCGGGCGAGGGTCGGGGGGTCCGGTGCGGCACGGAAGGCGTCCAGGTCGACCAGCAGCGGGGACACCTCCGGCGAGCGGTAACCGAGCCCGGCCAGCTCGGCGGCGTTGAAGGCGGAGTCGGCGAGGGAAGCCTCGGCCACCGCGGCGAGCGCTGCGAGCTCCTCCCGGGCGGCGGTCATCTCCCAGGCGGCGTCGGGAAGCCACCTTCGGAAGAACACTGGTGGGGTGATGTTGTGGTAGTCGACGACGATGCGCTCCCCGCGCCGTCCCCGCGCCAAGAGCCACTCGGAGAGCGGGGCGTGGGTGGAGGCGTGGTAGACGACCACCCGTTCGGGGCTGATCCGCCCCGGACCGTCGAGCCAGGGACGGGCCTGGTCGGCGAGCCCGGGAGCGACGACGTCGGCGTAGAGGTCAGAGGCGTACCCGGCGGCGCGCAGCGCCCGCCTCACCGCCAGGGCGTGCGAGCCGACGGCGTCGTGGGCTCCGAGGACCGGAAGTAGCTGGTCGACCCTCACCAGCCCGTGAACCCGGGCTCGGGTCCTGTAGGGCCCGGTCCTGCAGGTCCTGGTCCTGCGGGTCCCGGTCCTGCGGGTCCCGGTTCTGCGGGTCCCGGTCCTGCAGGGCCCGGTCCTGCAGGTCCCGGTCCTGCGGGTCCCGGTCCTGCGGGCTCGGACACCCCCGTCGGCGCCTCCCCGGCGGGCACGCCCGGCGGGCCGCCCGGGGTGTCTACCGTCGCGGCCGATCCCGTCTCCAGCCGCTCGACCCGGCGGCGGAGCTCGGCGAGCTGCGCGGCCGCCTCGCCGTCGGTGACCTCGAGGAGCTCGATGCGCGACGCCATGGCGTCGCCCATCGAGCTGACCGCCGCAGCGAAGGTCCCGAGCTGGGCGGTGAGGTAGCGCAGGTACCAGCCGGTCGCCCGTTTGACCCCGGTCTTCAGGTACCTGCCGGCAGGACTGCTCGACGCAGTCGGCACGTCGAGGTCGAAGCGGCTCGCGTCGCGCACCGCGGCGAGCTCGACGCCCAGCCCACCCGAGGACCCGGTGGCGTCGACCGCCAGGGCCGCCGCCGCCGAGCGCACCTTGGCGAGGTACCCGGGGGCGAGCTGCTCGAGGCGGGCCTCGGCGGTGGCGGGACCACCCGAGCCGGTGGCGGCTCCGCCGGGCGGGTCGTCGAGCATCGCTGTCACGCTACCCGGGCTCCCGGCTCCGGGCTACCGGCGCCGGGGGGGCGCCGACGCCCGCCCAGCGGTCCCACACCTCGTCGGGGCGCAGGACCCAGCTCCGGGACAGCTCCCGGCGCGACGACACCGCCCACGGCAAGCGGGACGCCACCGCCAGGCGGGACCGGTCGACGTCGACGTTCCCGAAGTGGCGCCCGACGGCGGACCAGGCGTGCCTCCAGGGGGCGTTCCGCAACAAGCAGGCGGCATGGTTGGCCGGCGCCCAGCGCCTCACCCACTTCGACGCCCACCCGCCGCTGGTCGCCGACTGCCGGTGCTCCACGACCCCGCTCGGGTCGTAGACGATCCGCATGCCCGCCAGCCTGGCCCGCCAGCTCCAGTCGCTGTCCTCGAAGTAGGCGAACAGGGGCTCGGCGAGCCCGCCGAGCCGCTCCCAGGTATCGGCTCGGGTGGCCAGCGCGGTGCCACTGGCGAAGAAATGCTCCCGGGGGGTGTCGAAACGTCCGTCGTCGGGCTCCCGGTCACCGGCGTCGCCGAGGATCCCGTCGCGCGAGAGCCACGACCCGGCCTTGTTGACCAGGCGCAGCACGGGGCCGTCCACCACGCCGCCCTCGACGTCGACCTCGGCGCCGGGCCCGGGCACCGGCACGTAGACCGGCACACCGGGACGGCTCCACCGCCACCGCTCCCCTGCGTCGTCGACCTCCAGGCGGTGGATGCCCGGCCCGCACAACCCGCCGAGCACGTCGCGGCCGTCGACCACCGCCCGGGTGACCTTGACGCCGAGGACCCGCTCGTCGCCGGGGGCCTGCCACCCGTCGGCGTCGATGCGCACCGCCTGGTAGCGCTGGCGGTAGAGGACCTTCGGGGTGACCGCTGCGACGTCAGGGTCGGCGAGCACCTCGGCGCACCTGGCGAGCCAGTCGGGGGCTGCGACGGCGTCGTCGTTGAGCAGGACGAGCAGGTCGCCGGTCGCGTGGCGGACGCCGAGGTTGACACCGGCCGCGAAACCGATGTTGGCATGGCTGCGCACCACGCTGACCCCGGCGCGCCGGCCGATCGCCGACGCATCCCCGTCGGCGGAGCCGTTGTCGACGAGCACCACCTGGTCGGCCTGGCCGGTGACCGACGCCAGCGCCTCCGCCAGCCAGTCACCGGGCTGGAGGCTCACTACCACGACGCTCGAGCGCATCCCCCTGGCCGACGGACAGCCGACCTGTCGGCTCAGGACCCCGCCGGGGCGTTGACGTCGGCGGCCCGCTCGATCACCTGGTCGATGAAGCCGTACTCCTTGGCCTCCTCGGCCGTGAACCAGCGGTCCCGGTCGGAGTCGGCCTCGATCCTCTCGAGCGGCTGGCCGGTGTGCAGGGCGATCCGCTCGGCCATCATCCGCTTCAGGTAGATGATCTGCTCGGCCTGGATGGCGATGTCGGCCGCTTGGCCCTGGGCCTGACCGGAGGGCTGGTGCATGAGGATGCGCGAGTGGGGAAGCGAGTACCGCTTGCCCGGCTCCCCGGCGCAGAGCAGGAACTGGCCCATCGAGGCGGCGAGCCCCATGCACACGGTGGAGACGTCGCAGGGGACGAACTGCATGGTGTCGTAGATCGCCAGGCCGGCGGTGACCGACCCGCCCGGGGAGTTGATGTAGAGGTGGATGTCGCGCTCGGGGTCCTCGGCGGCGAGCAGCAACAACTGGGCGCAGATGAGGTTGGCGCTGGTGTCGTCGACCTGGGTGCC
>JAKABK010000177.1 GCA_021796905.1 Actinomycetes bacterium | reverse complement strand
CGGAGCATATCGGCTGATCGTGGGCGCGGAAGGTCGATCGTCACCGTCTCGACCACTCGACCGGGGCGGGGGGCGAGCACGGCGATCCGGTCCGCCAGGAACACGGCCTCGCTGATCGAGTGGGTCACGAGCACGGTGGTCGGCATCTGCTCCCCCCAGATGTGCAAGAGCTCGATATTGAGCCGTTGCCGGGTCATCTCGTCGAGCGCGCCGAACGGTTCGTCGAGCAAGAGCACGTCGGGTTGGAGCGCGAGCGCCCGTGCGATCGCCACGCGTTGGCGCATTCCACCGGAGAGTTGGCTCGGTCGCGCCTCCTCGAAGCCCTCCAGACCGACGAGTCGGATCAGGTCGGCGACGATCGGCGCGGTCCCCCGCCGGCCGGCGATCTGGAGCGGGAAGCTGATGTTTTCCTTCACCGAACGCCACGGCAGCAGGGCCGGATCCTGGAACGCCACGCCCAGGTGGTGGAGCCGGCGTGCCACGTGGGGCGGCTCTCCGTGAACCGACACAGAGCCGCTGGTGGGGGCTTCGAGGTCGGCGAGGATGCGGAGCAAGGTCGACTTCCCGCACCCGGACGGACCGATCAATACCAGGAACGACCCCCGCGGGCTCGCCAGGGACACGTCGGACAACGCCACGACCTCGGCCTTTCGAGTGGTGAACACCTTGCCGACGTGGTCGATCTCGATGCCGGGGGACTCGGGGCTCCGCGACGGCATCGTTCTCTCCGAGTTGGCACCCGTGTCGGTGGGCGAGGGGTGCTGGGGCCCGGGATGGGTTGGCGTGCCGGCGGCCGAGTCCACCGCCAGCGGGAGGTGCGGACCGGAGATCCCGTTTCGCGCGCCCTGGGTCAAGACGGGCAACCTCAAGAGATCACCCCGTGCTTCTGGTAGACCTCGGTCAGGATCCCGTTGCTGAACATCGACGGTGTCGCGTTCGTGCCTCCGACGATGAGCGACTTCACCGTCTGGCTCACCGTGTTCGGTGACATCCAGAAGAGGCCATGGGCCGCGGTCGATGAGCTGGTGACGAGCGCCTTCTCGGCCTTCACGTCCTCGAACTGCTGGTCGAAGCTAAGCCCGAGGCTCTTTCCGTAGACGTTGACGGCCAAATTGGCAGCTTCGTGGGGATCGGCGAAGGCCGCCCGCCACCCGAGAGCCTCACCCGTCATGATGCCGGCGATCTGGGCTCGGGTCTTCGGATCGGCGAGGTCGCTCGTCCGGGCGATGTAGATGTCGTCGACGATCGGGTACCCGAAGTCGGCGAGGAGGAAGGCGTAGGTCGGAACGCCCTTCAGGTCGAGGATGATGGGCTCGTTGGTGTAGAACCCGATCAGGCCGTCGATCTGACCGTCGGCGAGGGGTTGGGTGGAGAACTCCACCGTGTTGACGTGGATCGAGCTGGGGTCGATGTGGTTCACCTTCAAGAACGCGTTCCAGATGGGCAGGTTCGTGTCGGAGACCCCGATCGTCTTGCCGATCATCTCCAGGGGTGTGCGGATCGGCGCCTTGGCCAGCGAGACCAGGCAGGTGGGGCTCTTCTGGAACGCCGCCCCGATCACCTTCAGCGGAGCCCCGTTGATGATGGCCTGCGTGCCTTCGGCGGTGTGGGTGATGCCGACCAGCGCCTTTCCGCTGACCACCACCGGTTCGGGAGCGAGGTTTGGTCCACCCGGGAGCACGGTCACGTTGAGTCCCTGTTCCCGGTAGTACCCCCGCGACAGCGCCATCAGGGTGCCTGCGAACTGGACGTTCTCGAGGTAGTTCAGCTGGAGGGACACGTCGGTCAGCGAGCCATGCGCGCTCTGGGAGGTGGTGGCCACCGTCGAGCTGCTACAGGCAGCCAGGATCTCAGGGGCGAGCGCGAAGCCCAGTGCCAGGGCACCCGCCCGCCCGAGGAGCCCGCGTCTGGTCATCGGGGTCGAGGTCCAGGAGGGTGCGGTCGGGTCCCCTCCCTCGGGGGCTGGCGGTTGGACACGGGTCATTGGCGCTCCTTCGTCGTTGTCGAGCTGTGGCGGACCGCCGTTATCCGTGGGAACACCCGGCTGGGGAGCCTGGGGAGCCACACGCGATGACCGTGCGGTGGGCTGGCATCGACAAGGTAGGGCTCGGGGATTTCTGCTCGATGTCCGGCAGATGAACGGCCAGTGGCGAAAGCGGTCTGACCAATTGCCCCCACGGGGCGCCTGCGACAGCCGCTCCCACGGGCCTCCTGTCACGTCGGTCATGCGGACCGTCGCCTCCGGCTGCGCTGGACCTTCGGCCGTTGACTTGCCGGACCGAAGATCCTGGCTGACAACGCCCCGAGATGATCGATCATCAGCGTGGCGGCCTCGTCGCCCCGGTGGCGGGCGACGGCATCGAGGATGGCCCTGTGCTCGGCCACCTGCCGGGCTCGCGTGGCCCGGTCGCGCACGACGATCCCGTCGATCAGGAGCCAGAGCGGGTGCTCTGCGGCGTTGACCAGGTGGCCCATGAACCCGGCCATGATCGCGTTCCCGCATGTCCGGGCCAGCTCGCGGTGGAATCCCAGGCTCAGGCCGACGAACTGGTCGAGGTCCTCGGGATCTGAGGCGTCGACGGCCCGTTCGGACTCGTCCACCAGACGGTGGAGACGTTCGAGGGCATCGGCAGAAGCCCGAGCGGCGCCCCGGCGCGCCACGGTCGGTTCGAGTACCTGGCGCATCTCCAACAGCTCTCGGGGGGAGGAGTCCACCAGCGGCGCCACGAGTGGGTCGGCGTGGATGCCCATGCCGGTGAGGTAACAGCCTGCCCCGGCCCGGACCTCGATGACGCCACCCAGCTCGAGGGCGAGGAGCGCCTCCCGGACCGACGATCGGCTGACCCCGCAACGCACCGCCAGATCCCGCTCGTTGGGTAGCCGATCCCCTGCCGTGATGGCGCCGATGGCGATCGACCGCAGCACCTCCTCCACCACGTCGAGGTACCGCCGGCGTACCAGGACTGCTCCCGGCTTCCCTCCGGCGACCCCAGAGGAGCCGGGTTCCTCCTCTCCGGCATCTCCGGGCTCTCTGCTCTCTCCGGTCCCGGGCCCTTCCATCCGATCCCCGCCACCGGCCGCACCGTCACCCGCGCCCGTCATGCCGGAGGCGTCGGGGTCACCGGGTTGCGGCCACATAGTCCTTCACCGCACCGGAGGTGACCGGTGCCCGATCGGCGAAGCGGTCGGCGAGGGCCTCCCAGCCCCGGAGCACTGCTCGGACACTCTGGCCCACCCCGACCAGCTCCACTGCCGCTCCGGCCAGGGGCATGATCCCGACCCGGGCCGGCGGTTCGCACAGGGCCTGACGCGCCGGTTCCGTGCCGGGGGCGTCGGGAGGGGTCGCCGGCGCGCCCAAGCCGGGTCCGGGACCCGGTGGCGAGGCGTCCGACCCCGGGCTGGCTGGGTTCGACCACTCCGGGTGGACGGCCAGGAACGAGCCCACCACCCTGGCGCTCCCGACGACCGCGGGTCCGGCGAGGGTTGGATCGCCCGTTCCCAACCGGAGCTCCTGGCGGCTGAGCGCCCGGCCATCGACGTCCACGGACCGCCGGGAGACAACCTCGCCGGTCGGACCGTCGTGGTTGCCTAGTACCACGACCTCGACCCAGAAGAGCTCGGCGCCGGTTCCCAGCTCGATCGAGGAGCACGACCGGTGCCGGCTCCCGGCCAGGAGCACGGTCGGCTGGGGGAGCCACCGCAGCCGGGCCGACGGTCCGATCCGGGCGGTCACGTCGGATCGGGAAGCGGCGTCGCCGCGCCCGGGTCGGACAGCCGTCGGAGCTACCGAACCGATCCGGAGGCGTGCCCCCGGTCCGACGCTGACGTGGGTGGTGAGAACGTCTCCCCCCAGCGGCCCGGCGGCGCCGGCAACGAAGTGCACCCCGGAGCTGGTGCGGCGGGGAAGGAGCGGGGGCTCTCCCCAGCACTCGACCACGCGTGTCGAACCCGTGCCGTCGACCTCGGCGACCACACCGGCGCGGGCGGTGATCCCGTCCCCCGCCGGGAGGATCCGAGGGGCGCTCAGGGTGGTCGGCGTCAACGCAGGGCGTCCTCACGTTCGGCGAGCACCCACCGGACCACGCCGCCGACACCCACGCCGCTCCGTACCGTGGTCGCCAGCACCGGCCGGCCGTCGCGCACCGCCTGTGCGTCAGCCAGCATGCGGGTCACGTCCGCTCCGACCAAGGGCGCGAGGTCGACCTTGTTGACCACGAGCAGGTCGGAGCGAGTCACCCCTGGGCCCCCTTTCCGGGCGACCTTGTCGCCGCCGGCGACATCGAGCACGAAGATCTGCCGGTCGACCAGCCCGTAGCTGAAGCTGGCGGTCAGGTTGTCCCCTCCGCTCTCGACGAGGATGACGCTGTCGGGCCCGATCCGCGCTTCGAGCTCCTCGATGGCGTCGAGGTTGGCCCCGATGTCGTCTCGGATGGCGGTGTGCGGGCAACACCCGGTCTGGACGGCGCTGATCCGGTCGGCATCAAGGACGCCGAGTCGCCGGAGCGTGTCGGCGTCCTCGGTGGTGTAGATGTCGTTGGTGACGACACCGAGCGGCACCACCGAGCGGAGGTCCGCGCAGAGGGCGGCCACGAGGGCGGTTTTCCCGCTCCCGACCGGCCCACCGATCCCGAGGCGCCAGGTCCGGCGGGTCCGGTCGGTCCGGGTGCGATTGCCAGCTCGGTTTGACGGGGACCCGCCTCCGAGAGACAGGGGGCCGAACGGTCCGTCGTTGTCACGATGCAAAGAGACGCTCCTCCCGTTCGAGGTGGGCCTCGGCGGCGAGGTCCGCCAGGGGTGCGACCGACCACGAGATCCACTCGGTGCTCCCGGACCCCCGGCACAGCGACAGGGCGTCGACGGTGGCGCGGCGGGCGAGCACGGCTAACGGCGGCTCTGCCCAGCTCAGCGTGGCGGTGACCAGGGCGGCGACGTCGAAGGGGTCGAGGCCGAGCAGTCGGACCGCCGCCCAGAGCGGTGTGCTGATCAGCTCGTAGAGGACGAGTGTGCCGAGCGGGGCGGGTGCGATGCCGAGCATCCCGGCGGCCGCGCCCAGCGTCACCCAGGCGTGACGCCCGGACGCGATGGGCTCGGCCAGCGGCGCCAGCTCCTCCGGCCAGCACCGGCGAGCGGCTCGCCACCACCGCCGGGCCTGCTGTCTCGAGACCGTTCGACCGGCCGCGGTGGCGGTTCGGGCGTCCACTGCCCGATCGAGGGCGTCGAAGGCAGGCGCCCACAGC
>JAKABK010000176.1 GCA_021796905.1 Actinomycetes bacterium | reverse complement strand
GACGGGTCCATGGCCACCCTCCACGCGTCCAGCTCCCGTGGGGCGTTCTCCAAGCTCGCCACCTACGCCATCCAGGCCCCCGAACGCCTGCCATTGGAAGCCACCAACCTGCTGGTGGCCAACGCCGTGCACTTCGTGATCCACCTGGCCCAGGACGGCGACCGCCGATACGTGTCCTCGATCAGGGAGGTCGTCGACGCCGAGGGGCCGATGATCGTCTCGAACGAGATCTTCCGGCCCGGACCCGACGGCCGGGCCGTCCCCGGCGTCCCGCTACGCAACGAGACCCTCGACCAGTTGGCCGCGGTCGGCTTCGACCCGGGTCTCTTGGACCGACCCCAGGGGTGGTGGGAGCAGTGACCGCCCTCGCCACCCTCTGCGGGGCCGGGGTCGGCCTCGGCCTGGTCGTCATCTGGGCGGGTCTGCGCGGGATCGACCTGGCCCGCCCCACCCGGACGTCGGCCCGCCCGAAGCTCGAGCGGGCCAACCTGCGGATCGGCCTGGCCGCCGGTGCCGCCGTGGTGGTCGGCGCGGCCACCGGTTGGCCTGTCGGCGCCCTGTTGGCCGCCCTGGCCGGCTGGGGCGCCCCGGGACTGCTCGGCGGCACCAGGGGCGCGCAGGCGGCGGTGGGCCGGATCGAGGCGATAGCCGGCTGGGCGGAGATGCTGCGCGACACCATGGCCGGCGCGGCCGGCCTGGAGCAGGCCATCGTCGCCACCGCCTCGGTCGCCCCGCTGCCCATCCGGGCCGAGGTCGCCGCCCTGGCGCTCCGCATGGAAGGCGAACGGCTCGCCCCGTCGCTGCGGGCTTTTGCCGACGAGGTGGCCGACCCGACCTGCGACCTGGTCGTCGCCGCGCTGATCCTGGCTGCCGAGCACCAGGCACAACGCCTCGGGGAGCTGCTCGGCTCGCTCGCCCAGGCCGCCCGGGACCAGGCCACCATGCGCCTGCGGGTCGAGGCCGGCCGGGCCCGCACCCGCACCTCGGTCAAGGTCATCGTCGGTACCACCGGCGGTCTCGTCCTCGGCCTGGCCGTGCTCAACCGCGGCTACCTCGCCCCCTACGACACCGCCGTCGGCCAGCTCGTGCTCCTGCTCGTCGGCGCGGTGTTCACCGTGTCGTTCCTGTGGCTCGCCAAGATGACCCGGCCGTCTGTCACCGAGCGGTTCTTGACTGAAGCAAGGTCCCAGTTCGCGATTGCCGAGCGAACCTCGGAGATCCCGACGTGATCCTCGCCCTTGTCTGCGGCGCCGGGGTCGGCGGCGGCCTGTTCCTCGTCGCCCGGGGCCTCTACCCGCCGCGGCCCTCCCTCGCCCACGCCCTCGCCCAGCTCCGCCGCCTGCCCGACCCCACCCCTGTTCTCAACCCCGAGGCAGACGCCGGGTACGCCGCCCGGCTGGGCCGCCCCGCCGCCCGTGCCCTTTCCCGTTCCGGGGCCGGCTGGCTCATCCCGGCCACCGTGCGCCGTGACCTCGCGGTGCTCGGCCGCAGCCCCGAGCGCCACCTGGCCGAGAAGGTCACCTTGGCTCTCGTCGGCCTGCTCTTCGCCCCCGCCGTCGCCGCACTGCTCCTCTTGGGCGGTGCCCACCTCCCACTCGTGGTGCCGCTGTGGGCGTCGCTGATCTTCGCGGTGGCCGGGTTCGTGCTGCCCGATCTCGGCATCCACGCCGACGCCGGTCGGCGCCGCCGGGACTTCCGCCACGCACTGTCCAGCTTCTTGGACCTGGTGGTGGTCGCCCTGGCGGGCGGCGGCGGGGTGGAGACGGCCCTCTCCGACGCGGCGAGCGTCGGGGCGGGCTGGGCGTTCGCCTACCTGCGCCGGGCGCTCGACCAGGCCCGCCTCGCCCGCCAGACCCCCTGGGCCGCGCTCGGGAGACTGGGCCAAGAGCTCGGCGTGGGCGAGCTGTCCGAGCTGGCCGCCTCTGTCGCCCTGGCCGGCACCGAAGGGGCGAAGGTCCGAGCCAGCCTGGCGGCCAAGGCGGCGTCCTTGCGCACCCACGAGCTGGCCGAGGCCGAGACCGCCGACCAGGCCGCCACCGAACGCATGAGCCTGCCCGTGGTCCTGCTCTTCGCCGGGTTCCTCCTTTTCTTGGGGTACCCGGCCGTCGAGAAAGTCCTCACCGGTCTTGGATAAGGCCGTGGGTTCCCGCCAACAGCAACAGAAAGGAAGACCAGCGAAATGAAAGGACCGCCGTGCTCCCCGAACTGACCATCCTGCGCCACCTCCTCACCCTGCTCCATGACCGGTGGCAATCCCTGCGGGCCGACCCCGAGGCCGGCTACTCCACCGAAGCCGTCATCGTCACCGCCCTCCTCGCCGCGCTGGCGCTCACCGCAGTGGGGATCATCGTGGCCAAGGTGGTCTCCGCCGCGGGCAACATTTCGACTGGACCCTGACGAGCAGCTCTCCATGATGATGATGACTGTAGGGAGTCAGATTTCATGTCGGTTGGGCGAGCTTCCTGTCGGTCACGTGTCGGTTGGGCAGGTTTCTTGTCGGCTGGGACCCGCTACTTGTCGGCCGCTGCCAGCTCTACGCACGCCACCGCCGACTGCTCACCACGGCATGGAGCAGCCACTTCGCGACGTGTGCCGCTCGCCGAGAGGTGACGTCGATGACAGCGAGCGGCCTCGGCCTCAACGTCAGCCGCAGAGCAGGTTCCGACCATGATCGAAGAAACCGCCAAGTTGCTTGCCGCCGCTCCGCTCTTCGAACCGACAGAACCGGTCGACGTTCGCCGAGGTCGGGCCCGACAGGAAGCCTGTCGAAACCGACACGATCCCCGAATCCCTACAATGACCAGCTGCCGGTCCCCGGAGATCGCACCGTCGGCGGTGCGGCGTCGCCGGCTCGGTGCCCTGCGACGGGACGAGCGCGGCGCGGTGGCGGCCGAACTGGTCATCGCGACCCCGTTGTTGCTGTTGTTGATCATGGGGGTGATCCAGTTCGCCCTGTGGCAGCACGCCGAGCACATCGCCTCCGCTGTCGCCCAACAAGGGGTCGCCGTCGGCCGCCTCCAAGGCGAGACCGCCACGGCTGGGCAGAGCGAAGCGCAAAGTGTGCTCGACGAGCTGGGTTCGACCGTGCTGGTCGGCTCGAACATCACCGCGACGCGCACCAACGTCACGACCACCGTCACGGTGACCGGCCACGCCGAGAGCATCGTCGGGCTGTTCTCCTTGCCGGTCAAGGCGGTCGCCACCGGGCCGACTGAGCCGGCCGCGGTCGCCATCCCATGACCGCCGTCCGCTGCCGATGGCGTGGAGGGTTGGGCCGCGACGAGTCCGGCAGCGTCACCGCCGAGCTGGTCCTGCTCACCCCGCTGCTGATCCTGCTCCTGCTCTTCGTGGTCGCCCTCGGCCGCCTCTCCGGCGCCCGTCTCGAAGTCGACGGGGCGGCCGCCCAAGCCGCCCGGGCCGCGTCGATCGCCCGCGACCCCGCCACCGCTGTGGCCATGGCCACCCAGACCGCCACGGCCGCGCTCGGCTCGGATCACGTCACCTGCGGTCAGCTCACCGTCAGCACCGACACCGCCCAGTTCGCCCCCGGCGGCTCGGTAGCGGTCACCGTCACCTGCCACGTCGCCCTCTCCGACCTCACCGGGCTGCGACTCCCCGCGTCCGAGTCGGTCACGTCGCGGGCCACCGCGGTCATCGACACGTTTCGGAGCGTCTCCCAATGACCGCCACCCTCGGACGGCTGCGCGCCAGGCTCGGCGACCCTGAGTCGGGGATGGTCACCGCGTTCGTGGTCATCTTCACCCTGGCTCTCCTGCTCATGGCCGGGCTCGTCCTCGACGGCGGGCTCGCCCTCGCCGCCAAGGTCCAAGCCATCGACGACGCCCAAGCCGCCGCCCGGGCCGGCGCCCCGGCCATCGACATCCCCACCTACCGGGCCAGCGGCCAGATCACCCTCGACCCCGCCCAGGCCACCGCGGATGCCCAGCACTACCTCGCCGCCGCCGGGCACACCGGCACCGTCTCGGTGAACGGCGAGCAGGTGACGGTGACCGTCACCATCACCCAGGCCACCCAGATCCTCTCGCTGGCCGGCATCGGCCACCTCACCGAGACCGGCACCGGGACCGCCACCGCCGAACAAGGAAACGGCTAGAAAAGCCATGAGCTCGGGATTCGTGATGGCTCGTGTCGGACGCGTCGCGAGAGGTTTCGCCGCGCTCGTGCTCCTGGCCGCCCTGGTTGCCGGTATCCCTTGGGCGCTGTGGCACTTCATCGGCTGGCCCCTCCCACACCACGTTCCCTCCGCCAGCCAGGTCGGTCGCGCCCTCAACCGACAGGGCATCCCCAACCAGGCCCTCATCGACGCCCTGGCCGTGGTGGTATGGATCACCTGGGCGGTGCTCGTCGCTTCCATCGCAGTCGAGATCCCCGCCGCCCTATCCGGACGCCACGCACCCCGGCTCCCGCTCGCCGGCATGTTCCAGCCCGTCACCGGCCGCCTCGTCGCCGCCGTATTCGTCGCAGCCCTCACCCTTGCCCCCCGACCGAGCCACGGAAACCCATCGGGATCACTCAGCGGCAACCCGTCGTCCGCCACCGTGCGCCGGCCGGTTGCCGCTTTGGTCCTCAAAGACGCGGCACTCGATGACCCAGTGCCCATCGACGCAGTGCTCACCGGGGCCACCCACACCCTCTCGACCCGGCCGTCATCGCCCGAAGCAATCGCCACTCCGTCGGGTGCGACTCCATCGGGCGCCCCGGTGGCGACCCAGCCAACCGGCTCGCCGAGCACCTACGTCGTCCAACGCGGCGACACCCTCTGGGGCATCGCCGAGCGTCAGCTCGGCGACCCGCTGGAATGGCAAGCGATCTACCACCTCAACGAGGGCCGACCCCAGCCTGACGGGACCACCCTCACCGACCCCCACTGGATCGACCCCGGCTGGACCCTCCTCCTGCCAGCCACATCCTCGCCGTCGCCAGCCGCGCCAGTGTCACCCCCGCCGCTCACCACACCGACGAGTCCCACCAACGAGCCGCCTGCGACCACGCTCCCTCGGGCCACGCTCCCTCGGGCCACGACACCCGGTCCGGCCAACCGCACAATCCCGACGACGCCGACCCCGGCGACCGGCACCGACCCGTTCCGGGCCAGCCACGGAAGCGAGCCGGTCCGGCTGCCGTCGGGTTCGGTGGTCGCCGGCTCGTTCGCTACCGGGGTTCTCTCCGCTGTGGCGCTCGGACGGCTGCGGCGCCGCCATGCCTACCGCTACCAGCCGCCCGAG
>JAKABK010000175.1 GCA_021796905.1 Actinomycetes bacterium | reverse complement strand
GCTCGATCAAGTAAGGGTGGTCGAGCTGCCGGGCCGATCACCCCAGAGCTGATCCGGGCGGGCTCAGCTCGCTAGGGTTGGTGCCGATGGAGAGGGGCGTGGTGGCGCGCGGTACCGGCAGATGGGGGAGCCTCGCGACTGGTGTCCTCCTCGTCGTCTGGGCACTGATCGGTCCGAGCGGGGCGGCTGGGTCACCGCCCCGGTCCGTGGACAGCGCTGCGCCGGCACCCATCGCCTCTCCCCACCCGGCCTACCGCCTGGCCAGCGCTGCTCGGGGGTCGAGCTCGTCCGCCCCCGAGGTGTGGGAACCGGCCCGCAACCGCCGACCCGGCGCTGCCTTCGTCTCAGCGTGCCAGGACGTGGCACCCACAGTTGCGTCCCAGCGACGCTGCGAGGCCGCCGCGCTACCTGCGTTCGACGCCGCCCGGGCCGCCGAGGGCATCGGGCCGCTGCAGCTGCCGGCCGGATTCGCCGCCGAACCGGCACCGGTCCAGTTGCTCGCCCTGATCGACCTCGAGCGGGTCGCGCGAGGGCTGGCCGCCGTCCCGAGCCTGTCCCCGTACCTGGACGCGCTCGCCGAGTGGGGCGCCTCCCACGGCGCCGACCCCCCTCTACCCACCGGACGCGCCGGAGGGTCCAACTGGGCCGGTGGCCTGCGCTCGACCCTGCTCAGCACGTTCCTGTGGATGTACGACGACGGCCCGGGTTCCTTCAACTTCGATTGCCCGACGGCGGGGTCAGCCGGCTGCTGGGGACATCGCCGCAACATTCTCTCCGCATACCCCGATCCGGCCCTGATGGGCGCCTCGTCCGAGGGGAGCTCCCTCGCGATGCTCGTCGTCGCCGGCAGCGGTCTGTCCAGGACCGGCCCGACCTGGGCTTCGCTCGCCGCCGCGGACCCCGTGGCCCTGTCTGCCCGCTCGCTCGACGCCGCCGCCCAGACCGGGCGGGTCGCAGGCGTCCACGTGACCACGTGGGGCACTGCGTCGGCCACCCTCGCGCGCCTCTCGATCGTCGGGGGTGGGGACGCCTGGCACCTGGTCAGCGACACCTGCGGCGTGGTGCCCGGTGGTCACTGCAACATCTGGGTCGCCTACCGTCCGACCAGCTCTGCTCCGTCGTCTGCGGAGCTGGTGATCGCAGCCGCCGGCGGGCGGCGCGTCGTCGCCCTCCACGGCCGGGCCTGATCCGGCGGGAGGGCCGGCGGGTTCGCTCTCGTCGGGGCGAGCGCCGGGAGCGGGGTCTCTCTCAAGCGGCCTGGTCGCTGCCGAGCGGGAAGCTGACGCCGGTGAGCCGCTCCGACAGCTCCCACAGACCGCGGGCGGTGGCGCTGTCGGTGGCCGACGCGGCACGCCCGACGAGCGTCGGCGCGCCCCGCAGCTCCATGAACCCGCCCGGCCCGACGTAGGTCCGCCCCGGCAGGTCCTCGGTCGCGGCACGAAGCGTCGGCATCGCCCCATCCTCGGCGCTCTGGGCCACGAACCGGTTGAGGCCCTCGGACAACAGGTTGCCCACCGGGTTGGCGGTCCGGGTCTGGAGGTTGGTCGCGGCGTACCCGGGGTGGGCGGCGAGGGCCCGCAACGGTGACCCCGCCTCGTCGAGACGGCGCTGGAGCTCCCAGACGAACAGCAGGTTCGCCAGCTTTGACTGCCCGTAGGCTCCCCACGACCGGTACCGCCGGCGCTCCCAGTTGAGATCCCCCAGGTCGATCCTGCCCATCCGGTGGGCGCTCGAGGAGACGACCACGACCCGGTCGGTCAGCCTCGGGAGCAGCAGGTTGGTGAGTGCGAAGTGCCCGAGGTGGTTGGTCCCGATCTGCAGCTCGAAGCCGTCAACAGTACGGCGCTGCGGTGTGGCCATGACCCCTGCGTTGTCGATCAGCACGTCCAGGTTCCCGTCCCACCCCTCGGCGAACGCCCGGACCGACGACAGGTCCGCCAGGTCGAGCCGGCGCACCTCGACGCTGCCCGGCATCGTCGCAGCCGCCTCCCGGCCCTTCGCCTCGTCCCGCACCGCGAGGGTGACCTCCGCCCCGCGACGGGCCAGCTCGGCTGCAGCGACCCGCCCGATCCCGCTGTTGGCCCCGGTCACCACGACCCGTCGGCCGCTCTGGTCGGCAATATCGGCAACGCTCCATCCCATCGCGCCCACGATAGGTGCCCGATCGCAGGTCGGCCGGCGTGGTTGCCTCGGTGGCCGGCAGCTGCCGCCCCCTAGACATCCGACGCGACGTCGGAACCACCCGACCCCCCGCACGGCCCACCGTCAACCCCTGACCCAGCGCTCGTAGTCGTCCAGCACCGGCTCGAAGGCCTGTCGCAGCCGGTCCCGCAGCGCGGCTATCCGCTCGGGGTCGCGAGGCACCTGGCGTCGGCGGTCCGCGATCGCTGCAGGGTCGGCGTAGAGCCGTTTGGCCACCTCCACCTGGACGGCGTCGACGGCCTCGACCCCAGCGAAGCGGCGCACGATCCAGCCACCGGTGAACCGCCGGTTGCGGGCCACCCGGAAGCCGGCGTGCGTCAGCGCGGACTCGAGCAGCCCCACCGCCGTCTGCGAAGCGGTCGACCCCCGGCCGTCTCCGAGGACGATGTCGACATCGAGGGGCACCCCGAAGCTGTGCAAGTCGACCAGCAGCACCCTCGGTGCCCGGGCGAGGTGCGATGCGATGGCCCGGTCCAGCGCATCGTGGTAGGAGGTGTGGGCGAGGGCGATCCGCTCCGCCACCGCGTCGGGCGCCAGCGGTGCCGGGTAGAGCGGGCGCCAACCATCGGTGGATGCGACGATCCCCTTCGGGAACGGCCCGAACCTCGGCGCATCGAGGTCCCGGTTGGGGTCCGCCACGTACCGGCTGAGACGGGCCTCGACCACCGTCGCGCCGAGGCCGCCCACGAAGGAGTAGAGCTCGGCGGTATGGGAATCGGTGCGCAACGCCTCGACGGGGAGCATCTGGGAGGCGAACGGCTCGGGCAGCACCTCGGAGCCGTGCGGGATCGAAGCCACCATCGGGCGGTGCCGCCCGACCGGGCCACGGACCCGGACCGCTCCGCTCGGCCCGGGACGGTCACTGCCGGAGGCGGGCACGGAGCGGACCCTACCGAGCGGTGACGACCGGACAGGCAGCGACGAGGATGGTCCCATGACCGCTCCCGTGGGTCCCCGGGGACACTCTGGACCCGAGGCGCTCCTCCTGGTGGACGCCGCCAACGTCGTCGGCAGCCGACCGGACGGCTGGTGGAAGGACCGTGCCGGTGCCGCCCGCCGGTTCGTCGCAGAGCTGCGCGCCGCTGTGCGCGCCGGTGCGCTCGACCCGCCGATCGTGGTGGTCCTGGAGGGACGGGCGCGCGCCGGTGCCGACGAGCTCGTCTGCGACGGGGTGAGGGTGGTGCACGCCGCCGGCAGCGGGGACGACACCCTGGTGGCGCTCGCCGCTGCAGGTGGCGGTCCTGCCACCCTCGTCACAGCGGACCGGGGGCTCGCCCGTCGGGCATCGGGGGTCGACGTCCGCCGTCCTTCCTGGCTGTTGTCCCAGCTGCGACCGGCTGCCCAATAGGGTTGGCTGGTCGAGCGCCTCACTGACCAAGGACGAAGGGGGACCGGAGATGCCACCACCCAAGCATCCCCGCAGCGCCGTCGTGGTCGGCGCTGGCATGGTCGGCCTGTCGGTCGCCTGGTTCCTCCAGGACGCCGGTGTCGAGGTCACCGTGGTGGAGCGTCACCACCCGGCCGCCGGGGCGTCGTGGGGCAACGCCGGCTGGCTGTCGCCCGGTCTAGCGGTGCCGCTACCCGACCCGGCGGTCCTCCGCTACGGGCTGCGGGCACTTCTCGACCCGAGCAGCGCTCTTTACGTGCCGCTCGGTCTCGACCGGGAGCTGTGGGCGTTCCTGGTCCGCTTCGCCCGCCACTGCACCCCCCGACGCTGGCAGGAGGCGATGCGCGGCTACCGGGAGGTCAACTCCGGAGCGCTCGAGGCCTACGACCTGCTCGCCTCCGGCGGTGTGGTGGCAGAGACCGTCCGCGCTCCGATCGTCGCCGGGTTCGCGAACCGACGTCAGGCCGCAGGGATGCTCCACGAGCTGGAACTGATGGCCTCCGCCGGCCAGGTCGTCGAGGTCGAGGAGATCGACGGCGACGCCGCCCGCAAGCAGATCCCCCAGCTGTCCTGGCGGGTCGGCCACGCCCTGCGCCTGTCGGGCCAGCGCTACCTCGACCCGGGGTCCTTCGTGGCGGCCCTCGCCGAGTCGGTCCGGGACCGGGGAGGCACGCTCCTGACCGGCCGTGACGTCGATGCGATCGAACCTCGACCCGGCGGGACCGTCCGGGCCCGCACCCCGGGTCTCGACCCGGTGGACGCCGACGTCGCGGTGGTGGCCACCGGCACCTGGCTCGGAAGGCTCGCCGGGTCTTTCGGGGTCCGCACCCGGGTCCGGGCCGGACGTGGGTACTCCTTGACCGTCCCGACCGCAGCCCCGGTCCCCTGCCCGGTCTACTTCCCGCTGCCGCGGGTCGCCTGCACCCCGTACCGAGGACAGCTCCGGGTCGGGGGGACGATGGAGCTGAGGCCGGCGGACGCCCCTGCGGACCCAGCCCGGATCGATGCGCTCATCGCCTCGGCACGACCGCTACTGGCGGGGGTGGACTGGCAGAGGGTCCACGACACCTGGGTCGGACCCCGCCCGATCACCCCTGACGGGATGGCGCTCGTCGGGGCGACCAACGTACCGACGGTCTACGTCGCCGGCGGACACGGGATGTGGGGCATCACCCTCGGCCCGGTCACCGGCCGGCTCCTCGCCGACCAGATCGTGACGGGGCGGCGCCCCAGCGCGCTCGACGCGTTCGACCCGTTGCGCTGATCGGCCATCAGCTGGGGCGAGCGTCAGCCGGGGGCCGATCACCGGGTGGGACGGGCGGTCGTTGTGACGACAGAGGCGAGCCTGCCGTAGGGGTCGACCACGAGCAGCGCCGGCCCGTCGTGAGCGGCCAGGCTGGCGGCCCGAGGTCGGGTCGTGCTGATCGCCGGAAGCGGGTTCCCAAACGGGAACGGGCCAGCGCCCGTGCCCGGCTCGGGGTGTCGCGCAACGTGGCGTGCCGGGGGCGGCGGCCCGGTTGAGGGCGGCGCAGTGAGGGCATGTGACCGTCGAGGTCACATCAGATCAGATCAGATCAGATCAGATCTGACCCTGATATTGCAGCCGGGTGTGCCGTGGCGGGCTGAAAGACGCGACAAGTGCCCCTCCACCTGCGATAATGC
>JAKABK010000174.1 GCA_021796905.1 Actinomycetes bacterium | reverse complement strand
CGGCGCTGTCGGCCGCCGGGCTGCTCGCCGGCGTGCTCGCCCTCGGGATCGGGGGGCGCCGGTGAGCCCGACGGGAGCCGGGTCCGGGTCCGCCTCCGGCGCCGCCGGCGTGGGCACGTCCTCCGGGTCCTACTACGGCCGGCCGGTGCTGCAGCGACCGACATGGGAGCCGCTCGACATCGCCGGCTACCTGTTCCTCGGCGGCCTCGCCGGCGCCTCCTCGGCCCTCGCGGGCGTGGTCTCGCTGCGGGGACGGCGCCGCCTCGCCGGACCGCTCGAGCTGGGGGCCGCGGGTGCGATCAGCTTGTCGCTGGTGGCTCTGGTCCACGACCTCGGCCGCCCGGCCCGTTTCGTCAACATGCTCCGGGTGGTGAAGCCGACCTCCCCGATGAACGTCGGCTCCTGGATCCTGTCGGTCTACGCCCCCGCCGCCCTCGCCACCGCGGCTGCAGGCCTGGTCGGATCCCGCTCCGGGCCGCTCCGGAGGGTGGCTCCCCTCGCCCGGGCCGCGGCCGGGCTCACCGGGCCGGCGGTCGCCGCCTACACCGGGGTCCTGGTCTCCGACACGGCGGTGCCCGCCTGGCACGACGGTCACGAGCTGATGCCGGTCGTCTTCGTCGGCTCCGCCGCCGGCGCCGCCGGCGGCCTCGGCATGCTCGGCGCGCCGAGCGCCGAGGCCGGGCCGGCCCGACGGGTGGGAGCCGCCGGCGGCCTGGTCGAGCTCGTCGCGTCCCGATCGATGCGCCGCCGGATGGGCACGGTCCGCGAGGCCTACGAGGGTGGTCGGGCCGGTCGCTTGATGAAGGCGTCCGAGGCGCTGACCGTCGTCGGGGTCGTCGGGGCGCTCACCGCCCGACGCAGCCGGGCGATCTCGGCTGTCGCCGGGGCGTGCCTGATGGCCGGCTCGGCTTGCCAGCGGTTCGGGATCTTCCACGCCGGGGTCGCCTCGACCGAGGACCCGCGCTTTGTCGTCGAGGCACAGACCTCTCGCCGCAGTCGCGGTAAGTGAGGCGGTCTCCCGAGCCTCCGTCAGCCGCCGGGGTCCTCGGGCCCCGGGCGGTGTCGCCGGCGGGGTGGGCCGGTCACTCCTGGTCGGTCCCGCCGCCGGTCCCGGCAAGGTGCTCGCCGAAGAACCGGAGGATCCGACCCCACGCGTCCTCGGCGCTGTCGTGGTGGTAGCCGAGACCGGCGACCCGCACCAGGCGGGTGGCCGGCCCGAGGTCGTGGCGCTCCATGAAGCCGTGGCCGGCGTCGGGGTACTCCTTCACGTCGTGGGGTATCCCCCTGGCCTCCAGCGCCGCCTCGAGCTCGGCGGCTGCCCCCCGCAGCGTGCGGTCCCTGCCGCCGTAGCTGGCGACCACCGGGCAGGCGTGCTCCAGCAGGTGCTCGAGGTCCCTCGGGAGCCGGCCGTAGTTGGGCGCCGACGCGTCGAAGCCCCGGTCGACCAGTCCGAGGGCGAAACCGCCGCCCATGCAGAAGCCGATCACCCCCACCTTGCCGGTGCAGTCGCCGCGTAGCAGCACGAAGCGCCGGGTCGCCTCGATGTCGTCGAAGGCCTGCCCGCTGCGGGTCACCATCGACCGGAACGTCTGGCGCACGCACCGCAGCATCCCGCCCCGGGAGTAGAGGTCGGGGGCGACGGCCAGGTAGCCGGCGGTCGCCAGGCGGTCGGCGTGGGCCCGGATCGCGTCGCCGAGACCGAATGCGTCCTGGACGACCACCACCGCCGGCCACGGGCCCTCGCCCGTCGGCGGCACCGCCAGGTACCCGTCGATCCCGTCGACGTCGCCTGGCCCCGAAGGGATGCGCACGTCCGGCACGGCTGTTCGCTACCCGCTGGCGGACGCCGGCCAACCAGGACCCGGCCCCGCCGGCCCCGTGGCGTGGAGCCGAGGGAGCGCTGCCTGGGCTCAGCTCAGGCGGCCTCGCCGCCGGTGTGGTGCGGTCGGGGGGCGGCGGCCCGGAACACCACGTAGTGCATGAGCAGGTAGCTCACCGCCGACGCGGTGAACATCGCGACCACCTTGGAGAGGTTGGATACCACCGCCGCGGGCAGGACCCGACTGGTGCTGAGCAGCAGGGCCAGGCCGAGCACCACCGCGTCGCTGACCGCCAGGTTGATCCCGCCCTGGGCGAGGAACAGTGCGCGCTGGCGCCAACGGCCGCCGGCGCGTTCGACCACGTCGGAGAAGGTCCAGCGCGAGTTCCAGAAGTAGCTGTTGAATATCGCCCCGATCACCGCGACGGTGTTGTACACGACGTTCGTGCCGGCGGAGCGGGTCGGGTGGACGAGCACGAAGAAGTTGAACACACCGAGGTCGACCAAGGCGTTGGACGCACCGACCGCGAGGAACTTCCCGAACCGCTTGCGCCGAGGCGGTCCCGTGCGGAGCCGGGCCAGACGGTAGTGATCGACCAGGCCCCGGGTGGCCGCCTTCCAGCCCCGGTCCCTCACCAGGCGCCTGCCGGGCCCCCCGTCGGGTGACCGGCGGAGCCGGGCCGCTCCGTCGACGGCTTCTCGCAGGGCCGGGTCGGACGCGCCGGCGGGCACCAGCCGGGCCGACGGGCACTCGGAGAGCACCACCCGGGCGGCGGGACTGTCGGTGGCGACGACCGGCACGCCGCTCGCGAGCGCCTCGAGGAGCACCAGGCCGAGGGTGTCGGTCTCCGACGGGAACACGAACACGTCGGCGGCGGCGTACGCGTCGGCCAGGTCGTCTCCCTGGAGGACCCCGGTGAAGCTCGACCGGGTACCGGCGAACAGTCGTTCCAGACGGGCCCGGTCCGGGCCGTCGCCGACCAGCGCCACGTGGTAGGGGCCGGGGTCGGCGGCGAGGGGGAGCAGCCGCTCGCAGCCCTTCTCCCGGGCCAGGCGCCCCACGTAGACGACGAGCTTGCGGTCGGGCTCCGGGCAGAGGCGTCGGCGCATCGCGGAGGCGTCCCGGTCCGGTCGGAACAGTTCGAGATCGACCCCCCGGCCCCACAGCTCGACGTCGCCGATGCGCAGCTCGGCGAGCTGGGCGGCGCCGACCTCGGAGGTGGCCAGACGTACGTCGGCCCGGCGGTACACCCGGCGCATCATCTCGTGCAGCGCCGGGCGGGCCCAGCCCAGGTGGTACATCGAGGCGTACACCGAGACGTCGGTGTGGTAGCTCACCACCGTCGGGTAGCGCTTGGAGGCGTACTGGAGGGCGAGGCTTCCCATCAGCACCGGGTTGACGACGTGGACCACGTCGGGGTCGAGCTCCCGGAGCGCCCGGCCGACGACCCGACCGGGGATCGCCCACGGTCGCCCGCCGTAGAGCCAGCCGAGCGACAGGGTCGGGGTGCGGTACTGGGTCACCCCGGCGAGCCCGGGGTCGACCGACGGGGCGACCACCACCACCTCGTGGCCGGCGGCGCGCAGCTCCCGGACGGTGTTGTCGAGGCGGGTGACGACCCCGTCGACATACGGCCGCCAGCTCTCGGTGACAATGGCGATGCGCAGGCGCGCCGGGTCACGCCTGGGGCCGGGAAGATCCGGCGAGCGCCGTGTCGGGGGCCAGGCGGCGGTGCTGGCAGCGAGGAGCGGGTCTGTCGCCACTGCTCCAAACGCTAGCTGCCGGGCGGCGGAGACGGTTGCAGCGGGGAAAGGGGAGCCCGGGTCGGGTCGGGCGGGTACGGGTATAGCAGGGCCGGTGCCGGCAAGGATGGTGGACGCGGTGGTGGTCGGGGCCGGCCACAACGGTCTCGTCGCCGCGAACCTCCTCGCGGAGCGGGGTTGGGAGGTGACGGTCCTCGAAGCCGCCCCGACCCCCGGCGGCGCGGTGCGAACCGCCGAGCTGACCGTGCCCGGCTACCACCACGACGTCTTCAGCGCTTTCTTCCCGCTCGGGTTCGTCTCCCCGGCGCTCAGCGAACTGCACCTCGAGGACCACGGACTGCGCTGGCTGCGGGCCCCGCTCGCCCTCGCCCACCCGAGCGGTGACGGTCCGACCGCGGTGATCTCCACCGACCCGGAGGTCACCGCCGCCTCCCTCGGGCGGTTCTCGCCCGGCGACGCGGACGCCTGGCGGGCGCTGTACCGACGGTGGTGTCGCCTCGACCCCTTCCTGCTCCGGACGCTGCTCGACCCGTTCCCGCCGGTCCGCTCCGGGACCCGCCTGGCGGCCCGAGCGGTCCGCGACGGCGGGCCGACGGAGTTGCTCCGCACCGCCCGGTTCGCCCTGCTACCGGTGCGTCGGATGGGTGAGGAGCTGTTCAGCGGGGAGGGAGGCCGGTTGCTGCTCGCCGGCAACGCCGCCCACGCCGACGCGCCACCCGGCGCGGCGCCGAGCGGGTTGTACGGCTGGGTGCTGTCGATGCTCGCCCAGCAGGTCGGCTTCCCGGTCCCGGCGGGAGGCGCTGGTGCCCTGGTGGGCTCCCTGGTCCGTCGGCTCGCCTCGGTGGGAGGGGACCTGGTCTGCGGTACGAGGGTCGAGACGGTCGTCGTGCGCGACCGGCGGGCCGTCGGGGTGCGCACCGCCGGCGGGGAGGAGGTGCTCGCCCGCCGGGCGGTGATCGCGGACGTCGACGCCCCGAGCCTCTACCTGCGCCTCGTCGGCGAGGAGCACCTGCCGGCGGGAGTGCTCGGCGACCTCCGTCGCTTCGAGTGGGACCCGGCCACGATCAAGGTCGACTGGGCGCTGTCGGCCCCGGTCCCCTGGGCCGACGCCGACTGCCGGCGGGCGGGCACCGTCCACCTCGCCGACAGCGTCGAGCAGTTGGCCGACGTCGCCGGCGACCTGGCATCGGGAGCGATCCCGCAACGGCCGTTCTGCGTCGTCGGCCAACAGTCGATGACCGACCCGAGCCGGATGCCGCCGGGGTGCGAGACGCTGTGGGCCTACGCCCACGTGCCCCGCCGGGTGCGTCGCGACCCGGGCGGGCTCACCGGGGACTGGTCCGGCGGGGACGCCGAGAGCTTCGCGGACCGGATCGAGGCGGAGATCGCCCGGCGGGCACCCGGCTTCGCCGAGGTGGTCGTGGCCCGTCACGTGGCGTCCCCGGTCGAGCTCGAGGCATCCGACTCCAACCTGGTGGGCGGGGCGATCGGTGCCGGCACCTCCCAGCTGCACCAGCAGCTCGTCTTCCGCCCCCTGCCCGGCCTCGCCCGGGCCGCGACCCCGGTCGCCGGGCTGTACCTCGCGTCGGCGTCGGCGCATCCCGGTCCCGGTGTGCACGGCGCCCCGGGCCGCGCCGCGGCGCGCGCCGCCCTGCGGGGCGCCTCCGCCGGTG
>JAKABK010000173.1 GCA_021796905.1 Actinomycetes bacterium | reverse complement strand
GGCCGGTCGCGCGTAGCCTCACCGTCATGAGCCGCCGGCTGCTGTGCGCCCGGCACGCCCGCCACGCCATCGCCCGGTGAGCCCGGTGAGCGCCGGTGTGTCGCCGTTCGACCGCTACCAGCGGGGCCACCCCTGGGTCGGCTTCCCGCTGGCCGTGCTCTACAAGACCCTCGACGATCGGGCCCCCCGGTTGGCGGCGATGCTCACCTACTACGCCTTCGCCTCGCTGTTCCCCTTGATGCTGCTGTTCTCGAGCATCGTCGGCTTCGTCCTCGACGGGGACCCTTCGCTACGTCACCACCTGACGAGGACCGTCGCCGGCGCGCTGCCCGGCATCGGCACTCAGCTGGCCGGAAGCATCACCGGTTTCGGTGGCAGCGGGGCCGCTCTGGCGGTCGGGGTGCTCGGGGTGCTCTACGGGGCGCTCGGAGCGACGACCGCGGCCCAGAGCGCTCTCAACCAGATCTACGGGGTGCCGAGGTTCCGCCAGCCGGACCCGTTGCGCTCCCGGGTGCGGGCGCTCGGTCTGCTGGCGCTCCTCGGGTTGTTCGTGATGGTCTCGACAGGGGTCGCGGCGGTGGTCTCGACCGCCAACGGCTTGTCGGGACAGCTCGGGCCGTGGGTGCGGGCAGGGGGGTACGTGCTCACCTACGTGCTCGACGCAGCGCTGTTCACCATCGCCTACCAGCTCCTCACGGCCGTCGGGCTCGCCTGGCGGGACGTCGCCGTCGGTGGTCTGGTCGCCGGGGCCGCCTGGGAGCTGGTCCAGACCCTCGGTTCGCTCTACATCGCCCACGAGCTCAGCCACAGCACCGCCCTGTACGGCAGTTTCGGGGTGATCGTCGCCGCGCTGGCGTGGATCTACCTCCAAGCCCTGGCCCTGGTGGTCGCCGCGGAGATCAACGTGGTGCGCCAGCAGCGACTGTGGCCCCGGGCGTTGTCCTCGCAGTGGGCCTCCGATTTCGAGCCGACCCCCGCCGACCAGGTCGTCTACCGGATGTACTTGGAGGGTAGCCGGATGAAGCCGTTCGAGGAGGTGGGGGTGGTCTACCGTCCAGCCGGCCCGCCGGGCGCGGGTGGGACGCCACCGTCGGGAGGTTGCTGCTGACCCCGGCGTAGGCTCGGTCGTCGTGCGGGCCAGGACGATCCGGGGAAGAGGCGGCAGACGCGCTGCTCCAGCCTGGCGGTGCCGGTGTCGCTGATCTCGCCGTCGGACGCGGTCTTCCTCCTGCCCGAGAGCCGGGAGCAGCCGATGCATGTAGCTTCGCTGCAGGTCTACCGGCTCCCTGACGGAGCCGGGCCAGGGTGGGTGGGGGCGCTGCGCGAGCGTTGGGTCGCCTCGGGCGAGGTGCGCTCGCTGTTCCGGCGCCGACCGGAGCGTTCGCTGCGGACCCTCGGAGCGTGGACCTGGACCGTCGACGACGACGTCGACCTCGACTACCACGTCCGGCTGTCCGCCCTCCCCGGGCCGGGGCGGGTCCGCGAGCTCCTCGCGCTGGTCTCTCGCCTGCATGCCACCCCGATCGACCGGAGGCGGCCCCTGTGGGAACTGCACCTGGTGGAGGGCCTCGAAGGAGGGCGGTTCGCGATCTACATCAAGATCCACCACGCGCTCCTCGACGGGGTCGCGGGTATGCGCCTGCTCGGGGAGGTGCTCTCCGACGACCCCGAGGAGCGAACCCCCCCGCTGTGGGCGCCCCTCGGGGACCGCAGCGGGCCCGTCACCGGCGCGTCGGGGCCTCGACCCACGGCAGGTCGCCCCCCGGTTCCCGGCCGCCCAGATGGGGGGCCGCCGGGCGCGCGGCCTGGTACGCGAGCCGTCGATGGGGGAGCGGACCAAGCAGGCCCGGCGCCGGGAGGTGCGTACGGGTGGCCGGGCGCACTGGCGCGATCGGCGTGCGAGCTCGCCGGGCTCGGCCCGTTCATCGGTCGGCGGATCGTCCGGATGTTGGGTGAGGTCGACCAGCAGCCGCTGCTCCCGCCGAGGACGATCCTCAACGTCCCGATCACCGGCTCTCGTCGCTACGCCGCCGAGGACTGGCCGCTAGAGCGGATCCGCCGGGTTGCCAAGGCGGTCGACGGCACGGTCAACGACGTAGTGCTGGCGATGTGCTCCTCGGCTCTGAGGGACTACCTCTCGGAGCTCGGCTGCCTCCCCGACGACCCTCTCGTCGCCATGACCCCGGTGTCGCTCGCGCCGCGCCAGGCGTCAGGGACGCGCGACGGCGGCAACGCCGTCGGAGCGATCCTCTGCGATCTCGCCACCGAGCTACCCGACCCCGTCGACCGTCTGGAGCGGATCCAGGCTTCGATGCGTCGCGGCAAGGAGGCGATGGCCGGGCTCAGCCCGCTCCAGGCGCTGGCGTTGAGTGCCTTCCAGGTCGCACCGCTCGCGGTTTGCGCGGTCCCCGGGCTCATCGGCGTGCTCCCACAGCCGTTCAACCTGATCATCTCCAACGTGCCCGGTCCGCGCCGGACGCTGTACGTCGACGGCGCCCGCCTCGTCGGGTTGTACCCGCTGTCGGTGCCGGTCCACGGCCAGGCGCTCAACGTCACCTGTACCAGCTACGACGGCGGTCTCGACTTCGGCCTGACCGGCGACCGTCGGGCCCTCCCCCATCTGCAGCGGCTGCTCGCCCACCTGGGCACCGGTCTCTCCGGACTGGAGGTCGCCGTCGGTCTCTGAGCCGCGGTCGCCGGGTTGCCTGGTCGCCGGGTGCCCCGGGTGCCGGTGGTCCCGACTGTCGGATGGTGCGTACCGCTCAGTCGCCGGGTCGGTGCGCGAAGCGAGCGGCCCGGAGCGCCTCGCACAGCTCGGCAGTCCCGCCGGCGACGATCGTGCGCCTGGCGCCGGGCTCGACGGTGACGGGTTCCCGGCCGAACACCTCGGTCACTGCTGCCCCCGCCTCCCGACAGATCAGCAGTCCCCCGAGATAGTCCCAGGGTGCCAGCGACCGGGCGCCGAAGTCGATGAACCCGTCGAGGGCTCCCGATGCCACGGCGCACAGGTCGAGAGCCGCCGCCCCGAGGCAGCGTAACTGCGCCCATCCGAGGTGGGCGGGCGGGTAACCGGAGGTGGCGACCACGGCCGCCTCCATCGCGGTAACCGAGGCCGGTTCGAGCCGGAGCCCGTCGACGGTGGCCCCGCCGGCACGGGTCGCCTCGAAGCGGGTGCCGGTCGCCTGGTTGGCGACCACCGCGGCGAGAGGGCCGGCCGAGTCGAGCGCGCACAGGCTGGTCGCGTACCAAGGTAGGCCCCGGGAGGCGTTGGTCGACCCGTCGACCGGGTCGATCACCACCACCACCTCCCGATGCGGGTGGTGCAGGCCGGACTCCTCCGAGAAGACCCCGAAACCGGCGCTCTCGAGCATCTCGACACCGACGCGGTCCGCGGCGAGGTCGTGCTGGTACTGGCCGTCGACGGTGCCGGCGACCCCCCAGTCGTCGAGCCCGTCGAGCTCGCACCTGATCGCCGTCACGACCTCGTGGAGGACGGCGAGGACGGGGCGGGCTCGGGTGGGCGTCACGGTGCTCGAAGCTACCCGGCAGGTAGGGTTGGGGGCGATGGCCGTCATCGATGTCGCCGGGTACGTGGCCGAGCTCAAGGATCACGCCATCGACCACGGGTTCCACGTCCACGACGAGCGCCACTTCGTCGAGACCTACTCCCTGCGCCAGTCCTGGGAGGTGGAGCTGCATCCCGAAGAGGGCTGCAACGGCCCGCTCGACCTGCACCTGGCACTCGAGGTCGACCCGCGGATGCTGCTCGCGTTCGAGGACAAGGTGATGGAGCTGCCGGAGGAGGCGGAGCCGCCCGACGAGTACAGCTTCCCGCTGACCTTCACCTGGGCGCTGCCCCCGCTCGCCCACAGCCCCGACCTCCTGCCCCTCGCCCTGGACCTCGCCGGTATCGGCGGTGTCGAGCTGCCCCTCGAGTCCTCGGCGATCGACAGCTACCCGTCGGCCACCGACCCGGCTGAGCGTCGCCTCACGATCGTCGCTCGTCGCGAGGTGTCGCTCGCCAAGATCCTCGCCGGCGAGGAGCTCCTCTGTGACGCCTTCGACCGTGCCCTGGCGGTCAGCGAGTACCTCCTCGCCCAGGCTCCGGTCTGGTTGGGTCAGGACTGAACCCGAAATTCGCTTGACCCGCCGGCGCGGGCGTGCTGGGATCAACGGAGCCAGTCGCGGCCCGACCTCGGTCGGTGTCGCCTGTTACGAGAGGAGTTGATCCGGTGCTCGCCATGATCCCCACCAGCCGTGCGGTCCCGGAGGCCTCCTGCTCGCCCTCGCTCGGCTTGCCGACGCCCTCGGGCGCTTGGGCAAAGCCGGCGGGCGTCGGGTTCCGCGAGCCGAGCGGTTTCGCTGGGCGCGTCATCCCCACCAACGACACCCTGACCACGGGCATCCGTGGTCGACGGCCGACGAGCTGCCTGGACCGGTGGACCGGATAGGTCCCACCCACGTTCGGATGCAGGGCTCGAAAGGCCGTCGGGATCTCCCGGCGGCCTTTCTCGTTGTCCCGACACAGGAAGGAAGACCGAGAGGAAGGGGAGGGCGAGGTGCTCGCCTCCGAAGCGTTCGACCACAAGACAAACGAGGGACCCGACTGGAGCCAGGCGCGCTGCCGGGACGGTTCGGGTGCCACTACGGCCCTGTTCTTCTCCGACGAGATCCCCGACATCCGCCGGGCGAAGACGATCTGCCTCGACTGCAGCCTCCTCGAGACCTGCCTGGCCGGCGCCATCGAGCGTCGTGAGCCGGCCGGGGTGTGGGGCGGGGAGCTGTTCGCCGAGGGGAGGATCCTCACCCACAAGCGCAAGCGTGGCCGTCCTCCCAAGGGCGGGCCGGTGGAGGGCATCGCCCTCAGCGCGTGAACCCCAGCTGTCCCAGGGGTGTACCGGTAGCCTCGCGGACAGTGTCGCGCCTAGCATCGCGGGTCCGGGCGTTTAGCTCAGCTGGTAGAGCGCCGGCCTTACAAGCCGGTGGTCGGGGGTTCGAGTCCCTCAACGCCCACCGCAAAGGTCGGTGGATCGTTGCTGGTGACGCTGGTCGACCCGCGGGCACCCGTAGCGGACTCGAACTGGCTCAGCGCATTGGTGTCGAACCGAATCGTCGAGGTCAGGGTCGAGCCGGAGGCTTCGCATGTGGGTGGTGTATCACACAGCTGCTAAATGCGGTACATCGTCCTGTGGCCTTGGCTGGGCAACTCGGATATTCGGATCGAGCGCCTATCCGTGACCTGTCATGTGGTGGACAACG
>JAKABK010000172.1 GCA_021796905.1 Actinomycetes bacterium | reverse complement strand
GAGGAGCCTGACGCGCCGCGGCCTGCACGCCGGCCACCCGGACCTCCCCACCGACCACCTCCGGGCAGGCGGGCCCGGCTGTACGACCAGGACGCGCCCGCAGCCAAGGAGCCACCCGCCGGGCCGGTGCTGCGCTTCCCGGCACCCCGGCCGGGAGCCCTCTCCCGCCCCAGCCCACCCGCGAGCCGCACCGTCCCGCCGGCTCCTCGGGCACCAGCGCCTCCCCCGACCCCCGGCGCCCCGCCGCGAGCGGAGCCAGCGGTGTCGGCCCCGCCTCCCGCAGCACCCCGGAGCCCCGCAGCACCCCGGGACCCGGCAGCGCCCCGGAGCCCCGCAGCACCCCGGGACCCCGCAGCGCCCCGGAGCCCGGCAGCACCCCGGAGCCCGGCAGCACCCCAGGGCCCGGCAGCACCCCGGAGCCCGGCTGCGCCCCGGGGCCCGGCTGCGCCCCGAACCGGCAAAGCAGGGACATCCCCCGCCGCATCGGGAGCCGCCAGCTCGAGCGGACCTGCACAACGGACGACGGCGCCGTCCCCGGCGGCGGGACGCGGTGGCGGACCGCTCCGGCCTGCGGCGGGCCCCGGTGGCGGACCGACCGGGCCTGGGGCGGGAGGCGGCGACGGACCGCCCGGGTCGGCACGAGCAGCCCGGGGCGCCTCGCTGCGCGCCGACACCGGGGTGCTCGCCGCGGGGACGCTGCTCTCGCGTCTCACCGGCTTCCTGCGGGTGATGGTGGCCAGCTACCTGCTCGGGATCGACCACCTCTCCGACGCCTACAACTTCTCCAACTCTGTCCCGAACACGATCTTCAACCTGGTGCTCGGCGGGATCCTCGCCGCGACCCTCATCCCGCTGTTCGTCGACGAACTGCGCGCCGAGGAGGCGGGTGGCTCCAACGACGCGATCCCCGCGGTGCTCGGGGTGGTGACCGTCGCCCTGGTCGCCTTCTCCGCCCTGCTCTGGGTCCTCGCCCCCGCGGTCTCGCAGTTCTACCTCCTGCTGTCCACCAACCCGGAGCGGGGGGCGGAGCTGGTGGTGGCCACCAAGCTGCTCCGGCTGTTCGCCCCGCAGGTGTTCTTCCTCGGGGCGATCGTGGTGAGCGAGGCGCTCCTCAACGCCCGACGACGCTTCGCTGCCGCCGCCTTCTCCCCGGTGGTCAACAACCTGATCGCCATCGCAGCCCTGGTCGCCACCGCCCTGGTGGTACGTCACCTGTCTCTGAGCGCGTTCAGCCACGACCGCGGGGGGATCCTGCTGCTCGGGATCGGGACCACCGCCGGCTACGCGTTCCAGTTCTTGGTGCAGGTCCCCGCGATGGTCCGTGCCGGGGTGTGGCGCCGGCCCCGTTGGGCACCCCGCCACCCGGCGGTGCGCCGGGTGTTGGGCCTGTCGGGCTGGCTGCTCGGCGTGGTCGTCGCCAACCAGGTCGCCTACAACCTGATCGCGGTCGTCGCCAACCGCCACGGCGGTGGCTTCACCGTCTACACCCTGGCGTTCCAGTACTTCCTGCTGCCCTACGCCCTGCTGGCGGTGTCGATCGCATCGGCGATCATGCCCGACCTGGCCGAGCGCTGGTCGGAACGGGACCACGTCGCCTTCCTCCGACGGGTGATCCTCGGTCTGCGGACCATCTTCGCGGTCCTGGTACCGACCGCGGTCGGCTACGCGATCGTCGCCAGACCGGTGATCGAGCTGGTCGGCCACCACGGAGCCGCGTCCGGCGACGAGATCCGCGCCGTGGGCACGACGGTCGTGGCGTTCGCCCTCTGCCTCCCCGGCTTCGGCCTGTTCCTGCCCCTGGTCCGGGCCCTGCAGGCAATGAAGGACACCCGGGCGATGTTCGTCGTCTACGCACTGGAGAACGGCCTCACCGTCGTCCTCGCGTTCCCTCTCGACCACGCCCTGGGAGTGCCCGGCCTCGCTCTGGCCTGGGCCGCGCCCTACAGCGTGGCGGCGATCGCGATCGCGATCTACCTACGACGCCACGTCGGTCACCTGGGTGGGATCTACACCGGCCGGAGCTTCGCCCGGGTCGGCCTGGCCACCGCCGCGATGGCCGTAGTGGTGGTGGTCGTGGCCCGTGCCTTCCCCCACGGCGGGGGCGACCCGGTGCTGGTCGCCCGGCTGCTCACAGAGGTACTGGCCGGAGTCGCAGTGTTCGCAGCAGCCGCCCGGGTCCTCGGCATCGCCGAGATCGAATCCGTGGTCCGCCCGGTCCTACGTCGTCTCCGTCCCGGTGCGCCACTATGAGCAGATGAGGACCGGAAATCTCTACGGACCGGACGCGACCTTCCTCGGGGTACCCGCAGCCGACCTCGACGACGCCTCGTCGTGGGCGGCGGCCCGGGCGGTGATCCTCGGCGCCCCCTTCGACGGTGGCACCTCCCACCGGCCGGGCGCCCGCTTCGGTCCCCAGGCCATCCGGCTGACCGACTACCTGCCGCACGACGGCAGCCGTCCCCACCTGGCGCTCGGCGTCGACCCACTGGTCGAGCTCGGGGTGGTCGACGTCGGGGACGTCGAGATGCCCTCGGGCGGGACCGAGGCGTCGCTCACCCGGCTGGAGGCTGCCGTGGAGCGGATCGCCCGGGGCGGGGCGGTGCCGGTGGTCCTCGGCGGGGACCACACGATCGCCCTGCCCGACGTGACCGGGGTCGCCCACCACGTCGGGTGGGGACGGGTGTCGGTGATCCACTTCGACGCCCACGCGGACACCGGCGACACCCAGCTCGGCTCGCTCTACGGGCACGGCACCCCGATGCGCCGGCTGATCGAGTCCGGGGCGGTTCGCGGGGACCGCTTCGTCCAAGTCGGGCTCCGCGGGTACTGGCCGGAGCCCGAGACCCTCGCGTGGATGGCCGGCCAGGGGATGCGCTGCTACGAGATGACCGAGGTGGTGGCCAGGGGGCTCGACTCCTGCCTCGACGAGGCGTCGGCGGTCGCCACCGACGGGTGCGACGGGGTGTTCCTGTCGGTCGACGTCGACGTCGTCGACCCGGGCATGGCCCCCGGTACCGGGACCCCCGAGCCCGGCGGTCTCACCGGCCGCCAGCTGCTCGACGCGGTGCGCCGGCTGTGCATGCAGCTGCCGATAGCCGGGATCGACGTGGTCGAGGTGTCCCCGCCCTACGACCACGCCGAGGTGACCGCCTACCTCGCCAACCGGGTGGTGCTCGAAGCGCTCTCCGGTCTGGCGTGGAAGGCCCGACGGACCGCCGGCAGGCCGCTCCGGGCGCCCACCGACCCGCTCCTCGAGGGCCGACCGGTCGGCTCGGCGCATGGGCAGCCCGACGTGGGGTAGGAACTGCACCGGGCGCCATCGGACGCGCCGCGACTCGACTTCGGAGGAGAGCTCACATGGGTCTGGCCACAACCAGTCTGCGCATCGGGCTAGGAGGCCTCATGGTCGGCCACGGGCTGCAGAAGCTCGCCGGCAAGTTCGGCGGCGCCGGCCTCGACGGCGCCGCCCCCGGCTTCGAGGCGATGGGGTTCTACCCCGGCCGCAGGTACGCGGCGGCGGCCGGGGCGACCGAGACCGTCGGCGGCGCCCTGCTCGCCGCCGGCATGTGGACCCCGCTCGGCGCGGCGATGATCACCGGTGCGATGGCGACCGCGATCGCCAAGGTGCACGCCAAGAACGGTCCGTGGAACAGCAAGGGCGGCTACGAGCTCAACGCGTTGATCATCGGGGCGGCCTTCGCGCTCACCGAGGCCGGAGCGGGGTTCCCGGCGATCGACGGTCTGATCACCAAGCGACGCAAGGGCTTCGGCTGGGCGGTCACCGAGCTGGCGGTCGGGGTCGGCGCCTCGGCGGCGCTGATCCGCTTCGGCGTCAAGGACCGCCCGACGGGCACCTCGCAGCTCCTCTCGGGAACGCCGAGCGCCCCGGCCGACCCCCCGGGCGGGACCGCCGGCGGCTCGGGGCGCCCCGGGACCGGGTCGTCGAGCGACGGGGCCGAGGCCACTCCCGGCCCCACCGAGCCGGCCGGCTCCGACGCCGGGGCGAGCACCCACCAGGTGCCCAGCCAGCGCTAGCCGACGTCGGGGCGCTGGCCCCGGACCCGGACCCCCGGGACGTCGGGCGCCCCTAGCCGACCGGGGGGGAGATCCCCGCTGCGGCCGACCTGGGAGCCGGCCGCCTCGACCGCCAGCCGGTCGACCAGATCGTTGTGGGGGTCGGAGCCGTGGCCCTTCACCCAACGGAACCGGATCCGCTCCGGGTCCTCCCGGTAGGCGGCGACGAGCGGTCGCCACAGGTCCTGGTTGGCCACCTCCTGGCGTTGGGAGTTGCGCCAACCCCTCCGCTCCCATCCCGCCCACCAGCGGTCCCGGAAGCAGTTGACCACGTAGGTCGAGTCGCTCACCACCTCCAGGCGCCCGGGGAGGGTGGTCACCGCGTCGAGCACCGCCCGCAGCTCCATGCGCTGGTTGGTGGTGTGCTCCTCGGCCCCGGAGCGGAACCGGCCGCCGGGAACCGCCCACGCCCAACCACCCGGCCCGGGGTTGCCGCGGCAGGCTCCGTCGGTGTACACGATCGTCGCTTCGTCGGGGAGATCCATCCCCAGATGGTCGCGAACCCGCCGGCGGCGCGACGATGGGAGGGTGATCTTCGACGGTTTCTCACACCAGCTCCCCGACATCGACCCCTCGGAGACCGCCGAGTGGGTCGACTCCTTCGACGCCGTGCTCGACACCCACGGCAAGACCCGGGCCCGCTTCTTGCTGATGAAGCTGCTCGAGCGTGCCCGGGAGAACCAGGTGGGGTTCCCGGCGACCGTCTCGACGCCGTATGTGAACACGATCCCCGCCGACTTGGAGCCGTGGTTCCCCGGCGACGAGCACATCGAGCGGCGGATCCGTGCCTACATCCGCTGGAACGCCGCGATCATGGTGGTCCGGGCCAACCACATGGCCGACGGCATCGGCGGCCACCTGGCGACCTACGCCAGCTCCGCCAGCCTCTACGAGGTCGGCTTCAACCACTTCTTCCGCGGCAAGGCCAACGGCCAGATCGGCGACCAGGTCTACTTCCAGGGTCACGCCGCCCCCGGCTTCTACGCCCGGGCCTACCTGGAGGGACGGCTTTCGGAGGAGCAGCTGGTCAACTTCCGCCAGGAGCTGAAGGGCCGGCGCCCCGGGCCCGGCGGGGAGCCGGGAGCGGGAGGTCTTTCCTCCTACCCCCACCCCCGGCTGATGCCGGAGCTGTGGGAGTTCCCGACGGTGTCGATGGGAATCGGCCCGCTCAACGCCATCTACCAGGCGCA
>JAKABK010000171.1 GCA_021796905.1 Actinomycetes bacterium | reverse complement strand
GCCCGCCCGGCCGCCCGGCCGCCAGGCTCAGGCGCCGACCCGCCGGTGCGTCAGGCTCAGGCGCCGACCCGCCCGGCCGCCAGGCTCAGCCCGACTATCGACTTGGCGTCGACCAGCTCGCCGGAGGCGACCAGCTCGGCGAGATCGGCCAGGCGCACCTCCTGCAGGGTCATCGCCTGCTCCTCGATCCCCTGGCGGTCGTCGGGCACCTCGACCAGGTCTTTGGCGAGGTAGATCCAGGTGCGCTCGTCGCAGAAGCCGGGTGAGGTGTAGAAGCACCCGAGCAGCTCGAGGTGCCCGGGGCGGCGCCCGACCTCCTCTGCCAGCTCCCGTTCGGCGGTGACCTCCGTCGGCTCCCCCGACACGTCCCGCTTGCCGGCGGGCAGTTCGAGCATCCAGGCGCCGACCGCGGCACGGTACTGGCGGACGAGCAGGGCGCGTTGGTGGTCGAGGAGCGGGACCACGACCACCGCTCCGGGATGGTGGACCACCTCGCGCTCGAAGACCGTCCCGTCCGGGCCCGAGAACCGGCCCCGACCGACCGAGATCAACGAACCCCGGTAGACCTCGACCTCGCCGAGCGCAACGAACCCGCCCGCGCCCCCCACGGGCGTGGCGCCCGTCGAACCACCGGACCCTCTGCTCACGCCACCGGTCGGGAATCCAGGTCGTCGAGGCCGAGCAACCTCGGGGTGCGCCCCTCTGCCCTTGCGAGCGCGGCACCGACCAGCTCCCGGAACAACGGGTGGGCCCGGTCCGGGCGGCTCTTGAACTCCGGGTGGGCCTGGGTGCCGACCCAGTAGGGATGCCCGGGCAGCTCGATGAACTCGACCAGCCGATCGTCGGGAGAGACCCCCGAGCAGCGCAGGCCGGCGTCCTCCAGTCGGGCCCGGTAGCGGGGGTTGACCTCGAAGCGGTGACGGTGGCGCTCGGAGACGACCTCGGTCCCGTACGCCTCGGCGACCTGCGATCCGGGGGCCAAGCGGGCGAGGTGCGCCCCGAGGCGCATCGTCCCGCCCTTGTCGGCGATGTCGCGCTGGTCGTCCATCAAGTCGATCACCAGGTGCGCCGAGGCGGGGTCGAACTCCCGGGAGTTGGCGCCCTCCAAGCCGACCACGTTGCGGGCGTAGTCGATGACCATCACCTGCAAGCCGAGGCACAGCCCGAGGCAGGGTATGTCGTGCTCGCGGGCGTAGCCGGCGGCGGCGATCTTCCCCTCGACCCCACGCTCGCCGAAACCACCGGGCAGCACGATGCCGTCCAGGTCCCGCAGCCTGCCCTCGGCGAGGAGACCCTCGACCTCCTCGGCGGAGATCCACTCGAGGTTCACTTCCGCCCCGTGGTGGTACCCGCCGTGGCGGAGGGCTTCTACCACCGACAGGTAGGCGTCGGGGAGGTTGACGTACTTGCCCACCAGCCCGATGCGCACCGGTCGGGTGGCGGTCTCGATCCGCCCGACCAGCTCGTCCCAGGCGGTCAGGTCGAGTGGGTGGGCCTCGTCGTCGAAGCGCAGCAGCCGGCAGACGTAGTCGTCGAGGCCCTCCTCGTGCAGGGCTAGGGGGATCTCGTAGAGGTTGGGCGCGTCGACGCAGGAGATCACCGCCTCGACCGGCACGTCGCAGAGGTTGGAGATCTTGGCCTTGAGCCCGTCCGAGATCGACCGGTCGCTGCGACAGACGATCAGGTCGGGGATGATGCCCCGGCTGCGCAGCTCGGTGACCGAGTGCTGGGTCGGCTTGGTCTTCTGCTCCCCCGAGGGCCCGAGGAACGGGACGAGGGTCACGTGCACGAAGACCACGTTGTCGCGCCCGACGTCCTTGCGGAGCTGCCGGATCGCCTCGAGGAACGGGAGGATCTCGATGTCACCGACGGTCCCGCCGATCTCGGTGATCACCACGTCCACGTCGTCGGTCGCGAGCCGCCGCACCCGGTCCTTGATCTCGTCGGTGACATGCGGGATCACCTGCACGGTCCGGCCGAGGAAGTCCCCGCGGCGCTCCTTGGCGATCACCGCCTGGTAGATCGACCCGGTCGTCGCGTTCGAGTCACGGTGCAGGTTCTCGTCGATGAACCGCTCGTAGTGACCGAGGTCGAGGTCGGTCTCGCCGCCGTCGTCGGTGACGAAGACCTCTCCGTGCTCGAAGGGGTTCATCGTCCCGGGGTCGATGTTGATGTAGGGGTCCAGTTTCTGGATGGTCACCCGCAGGCCCCGGCTCTTGAGGAGCCGGCCGAGGGAGGAGGCGGCGAGCCCCTTCCCGAGGGAGCTGGCCACACCGCCGGTGACGAAGATGTGCTTCGCCAAGTGGACTCCTCTGCTCGTCAGCTCGACCGGTTCTCGCTCGCTCGGCGCGGCAGCCTACCCCCACCGCCGACCCGACCCGAGGATCGGCCCCTACCCGGTGGTCACTTCCAACCGCCGGTCGGCTGGCGACTGGAGGCTCGCTCCCCCGCCGGCGTCTCGCCCCGACCGGCCCGGCGAGCTTCTCCGGCGGCGTCGTCGAGCAGCTCCTCGGCGTGGCGACGCGCGGTGGCGCTGTCCGGCCGGCCCGACAGCATCCGTGACAGCTCCGCGACCCGCTCCTCGCCGTCGACCGGTCGCACCCGGGCCACGGTGCGGGCCCCCTCCAGGTCTTTCACCACCACCAGGTGCCGGTCGGCGAAGGCGGCCACCTGGGCCAGGTGGGTGACCACGAGCACCTGGTGGTCCCGGGAGAGAGCTGCCAGCGCTCGCCCCACCGCGGTCGCCGCCTCACCCCCGATTCCGGCGTCGACCTCGTCGAAGACGAGGGTCCTCGCCTCCCTGTCACCGGGCCCCGCCCCGACCCGGCCGAGGACCAGGCGCACCGCGAGCATGCTGCGGGCCAGCTCACCACCCGAGGCGACCCTGGAGAGCGGTAGGGCCGGCTCGCCGGGGTTGGCGCCGAGCATCCAGGTGACCGACTCGCCGGCCGGCCCGTCGACGACCACCTCGAAACGGGCCCGGGGCAGGGCGAGCTGAGCCAGGCGCCCCTCGACCTCCCGGGCGAACGGCCCGGCCGCCTCCCGCCGGGCCGCCGCTACGGCGGTCTCCGCCTCGCCCCGGGCCGACTCCAGGCGGCGGCGCTCCTCGGCGAGGGCGGCGGCGGTGGCGTCGTGGCTCTCCAGCTCGAGGAGGCGCCCTCTCGCCCGGTCCCGGTAGGCGATCACCTCGCCGAGGGTGTCGCCGTACTTGCGGCGCAGCTCGCCGAGGATGCGCCGGCGGGCCCCGATCTCGGCCAGACGGGCCGGGTCCTCCTCGATCGACTCGGCCATCCGACGCACGTCGTCGGCCCCGTCGGAGATCTCGGCGACCAGGTTGCGCAGGCGTCCGGACAGCTCGAGGAGGGCACGCTGACCGCTCAGGGCGCCGACCGCCGCAGCCGCCTGGTCGAGGGCTCCGCCGTCGGCGGTGAGCGCCTGGTGGGCGCCGAGCAGGGCTGCCCGCAGGGCGACCGCGTCGCCGAGGAGCTCCTCTTGCTCCCGCAGGGCGTCGTCCTCGCCGGGGTCGGCGAGCCCGGCGGCGTCGAGCTCGGCGACCTGGAAGCGCAGCAGGTCGAGCTCGTGGGCCCGGGCCCGGTCGTCGCCACCGATCTCGGCCTCCCGGGCCGCGAGGGCCCGCAGACGCCGGCGGACATCGTCCAAGGTGGCGGTGTCCACCCCCCCGGCGAGGTCGAGCGCCGCGCGCTGGGTGGCCGGGGAGAGGAGCGACTGGGCGGCGTGCTGGCCGTGCAGGTCGAGCAGGTCACCGGCGGCTCCGGCCAGCGCCGAGGCGCTCGCCATCCGACCGTCGAGGTAGGCCCGGCTGCGCCCACCGGCGGCGACCGCCCGGGCGAGGATCCGCTCGTCCTGCCCGCCGGCACCGGGGGGACCAGCAGTGAAACGTCCCTCGACGAGCGCCTCGACCGCTCCTGGGCGGACCAGCATGGCCTCGGCGCGCTCGCCGACCAGCAGCCCCAGCGCCTCGACGACGAGGGTCTTGCCGGCGCCGGTCTCGCCGGTGAGAGCGGTCATCCCCGGGCCGAGGACCAGCACCTGGTCCTCGATGACCCCGAGGTCCCTCACCCGCAGCTCTACCAGCACGGCCGTCCCTAGGTCTCCCCGAGGGCGAACTTGTGGGTGAGGATCTCGGCGAAGTCCCGGTCCTCGAAGGTCACCAGGTGGGCGTCCTTGCCGGCGGTGATCCCGACCGCGTCGCCGTCTAGCACCGCTCCGGCCGGTACCCCGTCGATCACCAGGTCGGCGGCCCGGCCGGCCTCGGGCGTGACCTCCAGGCGCTCCCCGGCGTCGACCACCAGCGACCGGTCGAACAGGCCGTGGGGGGCCACCGGGGTCAGGACCTGGACCCGGGCGCGGGGGGAGACGATCGGGCCCCGGGCGGAGAGGTTGTACGCGGTGGACCCGGTCGGGGTGGCGACGATCAGGGCGTCGGCGGCGAAAGAGACGAACTTCCTCCCGTTGACCGCCACCGCCACCCGGATGGTGTGGCCGCCACCGGGGCGCTGGAGGACGGCGTCGTTGAGGGCCAGCCAGTGCTCCCCGTGCCCGCCGTCGGGACGGTGCCGGCTGACCTCGAGGGTCATCCGGCTGTCGATCGAGTAGTCGCCGGCGAGGAAGCGCTCGAGTCCGTGCTCGAGGCCGTCGGGCTCGGCCGCGGTCAGGTAGCCGAGGTGCCCGAGGTTGACCCCGAGCACCGGCACCCCGGCGGGCGCTGCCAGGCCGACGGTGCGCAGCATGGTCCCGTCCCCGCCGAGGCTCACGAGCAGGTCCAGGCCGCCGGCGTCGGGCCGGGACCCGTCGGCGGCGGCCCCGGCGGCGGTGAGCCGGCGGGTGCGGTGCCCGAGGCGCTCGAGCCAGGCGACCGTCCGCTCCTCGAGCTCGAGCGCCCGGGGTCGGCCGGGGTGGGAGAGCAGCCCGACGACGGCCATCAGCGCGGCGGCCCGTCGGCGGCCAGCCCGGCGAGGGCGGTGTCGACCAGGGCGGCGGCACCGGGAGGGGACCCGCTGCCAGAGCCGGTCCGGAAATGGGCGAGGAGCTCGACGTTGCCGTCGGCACCGCGGATCGGGGAGGCCACGAGCCCCATCATGACCGCTGCCTGCGACCTCATGGCCGACTCGACCCCGACGACGGCGTCCCGCCACGCCGCGGGGTCGCGGACCACCCCCCGGCCGCGCGACACCACCGCTCGTCCGACCTCGAACTGCGGCTTGACGAGCACCACGAGGTCCCCCCCGGCAGCGGTGATCCCGACCAGCGCCGGTGCGACGGTCC
>JAKABK010000170.1 GCA_021796905.1 Actinomycetes bacterium | reverse complement strand
CTCGTTGCAGGTGCAGCGCACGATGTCCGCGCCGGCGGCCTTCAGCGCGTAGATCTGTGCGAGGGTTCCGTCGACGTCGGCGGTCTTGGTTATGGTCATCGACTGGACGCTGATCGGCGCCCCGCCTCCGACGGTGACCGAGCCGACCTCGATCCGGCGGGTCGGCCGGCGCGGGTAACGGGCTTGTAGGACGTTCACACCCCCGAGGCTACTGGTCATCGGGGGAAAGACCTCGCCCACCCCGCCCGGGCCGCTCGCGCAGGTGACGGGCCGGTCTCCGGGCGGGACGAGCGGTTGGGCGGCGCCGGGCTCGGTGAGCCAGCGCTCAGGTGGCCAGCTGGCGGATGTCGAGGAACAGCGAGCTGATCCCGAGGAAGGCGATCAGGGCGATCGCCAGGTAGAACACCGGCAGCAGCTTGCGCACGTCGGCGTGGTAGGGACGGCGGCTCAGGGCGCCGCGGATCCCCTCGTAGACGGCGATCACGACGTGCCCACCGTCGAGGGGCAGGAGGGGCACCAGGTTGAAGATCCCGAGCGACAGGTTGATCGCGGCCAGCAGGTACAGCACCCACGCCAGGCCCGCCCCGGCGGCCCGGTGGAGCAGCACGACGATCCCGACCGGGGACTCGAAGCGCACCGAGCGCGGCCCGGGGTGGGCGGCCGCCTTTGCGCTCGAGAGGAGGTGGAGGTAGCTCTGGATGCCGTGCAGGGTGAGCAGCCGGCCGAACGCGCCGAGGGTTGCCGAGGCGATGTGCCACCAGTCGCCCGCGGCGTTCAGCACCGAGGCCCCCAGCGAGGAGTGCACCACCGAGGAGACCTCGAAGCCGATGAACCCGGTGGGCTTGCTGACCCTCGTCGCGGCCGCCCCCACGCCGCGCACCTCGACCTGCTGGAGGTTGACGGTGCGGGGGTGGAGGGTGAGGAGATGGCCGTGGCGGTCGACTTCGACGGCGAGGCGCGTGTCGGGCCGGGCGACGATGAACTCACGCATGGCAGCGAAGGTGGCGAAGTGGTGCCCGTCGACCGCCTCGACCCGGTCACCGAGGCGGAACCCGGCCTGCTGCGCCGGGCTCGGGCCGTGGGCGAGACCGTCGATGGCCACGATCGGCGAGTCGGCGGGCACCGGTAGGTAGCCGCTCACGTCACCGGTACCGGCGAACATGGCGAACAGCACCGCGAACGCGATCAGGAAGTGCATGCACGACCCGGCGACGGCGACGGTCAAGCGACGCCAAACCGGTCGCTGGCGGTAGGTGCGGTCCTCGTCGGCCGGGTCGACCTCCTCCAGGTTGGTCATGCCGACGATCCGGCAGTACCCGCCGAGGGGCAGCGCCTTGACCCCGTACTCGGTCTCGCCCCTGCGCACCGACCACAGTCTCGGCCCGAAACCGACGAAGAACTCGGTCACCTTCATCCGGGCGGCCTTCGCGGTGAGGAAGTGCCCGAGCTCGTGCAAGACGATGCAGGCCACGAGGAACCCGACGAGCAGGACCGTCTCGCCGACCCCGGCGGCGTAGGCCGCTGCGAGCACCGCGGCGACGAACAGGACGAGGCGCACCAGCGCCCAGCGGTCCGACCGCCCGTCGAGGGGGGCCTCGGGCCCGGCGTCCTCGCCGTGATGGCGGACCAATCCGAGCGGGTCGCCGGGCAGCGCCTGGCGGGAGACGGCCGCGTTGTCGGTGGTCACCGGCCGGCGCCCGCCAGTCGGCCAACTGCCGCGACGGCCAGCTCCCGCCCGCTGCGGTCCGCGTCGAGCACGTCGGTCACGGTAGCGGGCTCGATCGGGACGTAGTCGTCGAGGGCCGCGGCGATGACCTCGGGGATGTCGACCCAGCGGATCCGCCCGCCGAGGAAGGCGTCGACCGCGACCTCGTTGGCGCCGTTCATGCAGGCTGGGGCGGTGCCTCCGCTCCGACCGGCACGATAGGCGAGCCCGAGACAGGGAAAGGCCTCGCGATCGGGGGCCTCGAAGTCGAGTCGGCCGAGACTGCTCCAGTCGATCGCCCCGAAGGCGGTGGAGATCCGGGCGGGATAGGCGAGCGCGTAGCCGATCGGCAGTCTCATGTCCGGCATGGACAGCTGTGCGATGGTGGCCCCGTCGGTCGTCTCGATCATCGAGTGGACCACCGACTGCGGGTGGACGACGACGTCGATGTCGTCGTAGCCGACCCCGAACAGCTCGTGGGCCTCGATCACTTCCAGCCCCTTGTTCATGAGCGTCGAGGAGTCGATCGTGATCTTCGGCCCCATCGACCAGGTGGGGTGGGCGAGGGCGTCGGCGACCGTGACCTCCGCCAGCTCCGGGCGTCCACGACCCCGGAACGGTCCCCCGCTCGCGGTGAGCACCACCCGCCGGAGTGGGGACGCCGGCAGGTGCGGGAGCGCCGCCATCCCTATCTCCCCGAGCACCGATCGCAGGCACTGGTGGACCGCGCAGTGCTCGGAGTCGACCGGGATGATCTCGGCGCCCGGGGTGGCGCGGGCGGCTTGCACGACCGGCCCGCCGGCGATCAACGACTCCTTGTTGGCCAGGGCGAGACGCCGCCCGGCGCGCAGCGCCGCCAGGGTCACCGGGAGCCCGGCAAAGCCCACCACCCCGTTGACCACCACCTCGGCGGCCGTCGAGATCGCTTCGAGCGCCCCCTCCCCGGCGAGCACCTCGGTGCCAGAGGGCACCAGCTCCTGCAGCTCGGCCGCGCGGGAGGTGTCGACGATGGCGACCCGCTCGGGCCGGAGCCTGCGGGCCTGCTCGGCCAGGCGCCCCACGGAACTGGCGGCGCCGAGGGCGACCACCCGGTAACGACCGACCTCCGCGGTGACCACATCGACCGCCTGGGTCCCGATCGACCCGGTCGAGCCGACCAGGCTCACCGTCGTCGGCTCGGCGGCGGCGCTCACCTGCCGCACCCCCGTCCCGAGGACCACCGCAGGGCTCTGCGACCGGCGTGGCGCACCCGGCCCCGCCCGTTACGCAAGGTGCATGGCGACGGCGAGGTAGTACACCGCCGGCAGGACCAGGATCACCGAGTCGAAGCGGTCGAGCAGACCGCCGTGGCCGGCGAGGAGCCGACCCGAGTCCTTGATATCGAGGTCGCGCTTGATCAGCGACTCGAACAGGTCCCCGATCGGGGCGAAGACCGCGACCACCAGACCGAGGAGCAGGCCGTGGCCGACCCCACCCCAGCCGGGGACGAGGTGACCGACGACCCCACCCACGACCAGGGCCGCCACCCCGCCGGCCAGGAACCCTTCGACGGTCTTCCCCGGGCTCACCCGGGGAGCCAGCTTGCGCCTACCGAAGCTCCGGCCGCCGAAGTAGGCGACCACGTCGGCGAGCACCACGGTCACCACCGCAGCGAACAACAGCCCACGGCCGTGGGGGGCCCGGAGGAGCAGACCGGCGAAGGAGCCGAGCAGACCGACCCAGACGACGACGGTGAGCGTCGCCATCACGTTCGCGAGCGGCCGCGCGTCGCTGACCCCGAGCAGGTACCAGAGCATGGTCGCGACCGTCGCCACGGCGAGCACCAGTGGCAGCGCCGCCTCCCCCTTCCACCAGGCCCCTACCACCAACCCGAAGGTGGCGAGCAGCCCGACGAGGGTCGCCGGGCGGAACCCGCTGCTCTCCCGGAGCATGGTGAGACCCTCCGCCGCCGCGCCGAGCAGCCCGAGGGTCACCAGCGCGAGCAGGGCTTCGGCACCGAGCGCGTAGGCGACGATCAGCACGACCGCGAGGCCGAGGCCCACCCCGAGCCGGCTCGACAGGTCCGGACGGGCAAGCGACGCGTCGCTACCCGAACCCGGCGCCCGACGACGGGCCCCTGCCGGTCGGGCGGGGACCCCACGCCCGTCTGCGGGCAGCGGGCCCGACCGGGCGCTGGCCCGACCCGCCCGCTGCCGGGCGGTGCCGATCCCGGCGCCGACCAGGCCCTCGTGCTGCTCGCCGGTCTCGTCGGGGGCGTCGAAGGCGTCGGAGGCGACGGGGGCGTCGGAGGCGTCGGGGTCGTACGGGTCGGCCGGGGCGAGGTCGTCGGGGTGGAGCGCGGCGTGCACCCCGGTCCGCTCGGCCTCCAACCTCTCGAAGTCCTCGTCGAAGGAGAACAGGTCCGACTCCTCGCTACGGTCCTGGTCCAAGGCCCCGAGGGGCAGGTCGTCGCCGACGAGGTCGCCGACGGCCGGAGCGTCGTCCCAGTCCTCGTGACCCCGCCGCCAGCGGGCTCCGCCCCCGGTGCCGATCACGGGATCATCCGGGCCGAGGCCCGTGAGCGAGGTCGGCACCTCCCCGGTCGGCGGCTCGGTCCAGTGGGGGAGGTCGCCTCCTCCCCACACGGTGATCCCACCCGACGGCGGCGGGTACCACCCGCGGAGGTCCGAGCCGCGCTCGCCGAGGTCGGCATACCGTTCGCCGTCATCGGCGTGGGCCGGCTCTGCGGTCGCCGCAGGGTGGACGGCGGTCGGGTCGTCGGGGGCCGCGCGCAGGTCCCACGGGTCGTCCCCGGTCGGGCCCGGCGGCTCGGCTCCCCGGGCCGGAGCACCGGCAGCCGCCCAGCCGCCCGCCTCCGACCAGGTCCCTCCCGACGGCGGGTCCTCCTCCGGACGGGTAGCCCACCGGAGCCCACTTCCGGGCGGGGCGAGGGTGGGGGGCTCCTCGGCGAGGGGGGCTCCGAAGGTCGCGACCGCATCGTCGGCACCGAGGTCTCCGGCAGGCCCACTTCCCGCAGGCCCGGGAAGCTCAGGTCCTGGCAGGCCCGGGTCGAAGACCGGCACCCGTCCGGTCGGGTCGGCCTCCCCGAAGACGCCTGCGGGCGTGTCGCCCCCCGGGACCGGGGGCAGCGAGGGAGCCCGTCGCTCCCGGTCCGTCTCCTCGACGACCTCGTCGAAGGGCGGCGGGGGCGGAGCAGTCCGGGCGCGGGGTCGTTGCTGGCGGGGGCGTGGATCGCCGGGGCTCGCCGGTGCCGGGCGGGCGGGCAGCCCGGGACCGTCACGGGGGTCGGCGGCGTCCAGGTCGATCTCGTCGGGGTCCCCGTCGCCGGGCTCGACCCCGGCTCCTGCAGCTCCCCGGCTCCCGGGCCGGGAGACACCTCCCCCCCTCTCGGGCCTGGAGCCCTCCGGGAGGTCGCTGCCGGCAGCTGGTCTCCTCACGGTGACGACGCTGTCAGCGGTCCCCCCCGCGCCGGGTCCGGTCTCGGCGGCCGCCTGGGCCCGCTCGTCGGGGAGGTCGTCGGCTCGCGACCCGGCCCTACCGGATCTGGCCGCCTCGGACGCCCTCGGGGCCCGCACGACCGCGGGACGCG
>JAKABK010000169.1 GCA_021796905.1 Actinomycetes bacterium | reverse complement strand
AAGCTCGAGAAGAAGCTCGGCATGCGGGGCAGTCCGACCCGGGAGGTGATCCTCGACGGGGTGCGGGTGCCGGCAGCGAACCGGATCGGGGAGGAGGGGCAGGGCTTCAGGATCGCCATGCACACCCTCGACCGGAGCCGTACCGGGATCGCCGCCCAGGCGGTCGGCATCGCGCAAGGCGTGATCGACGTCGCCGGGCCGTACCTGAAGCATCGCCAGGCGTTCGGCCGGCCGATCGCCGAGCTGCAGGGATTGCAGTTCATGATCGCCGACATGGCGATGCGGACCGAGGCCGCCCGACTCCTCACCTACAAGGCGTGCGCCATCGCCGACGAGGGGGATCCCGACGGGGAGCTGACCATGGCCGGCGCCACCGCGAAATGTTTCGCCGGGGACACCGCGATGCAGGTCGCCGTCGACGGGGTCCAGCTCCTCGGCGGCTACGGCTACACCCAGGACTTCCCGCTCGAGCGGATGATGCGCGACGCCAAGATCACCCAGATCTACGAGGGGACCAACCAGATCCAGCGGGTCGTGGTGGCGAGGAAACTGCTCGGCTAGGTTGCCTCCCGGGGTGTCTCCGGCCCGGAGCGCCGACCCGGCGCACGGTGAGCGACCGGGGGCGCCATCGGCTGACGGGCCGGTAGAAGTCGAAGCAGAAGTTGGAGGAACGTGACGCAGGTGCCCGAGGTAGCGGTGGCGACCTGACCGCGCGGCCCCAGGTCCCGGCGGCCCTATCCGGGCCCGTGCCGAGCTGATGGCCGACCGCCCGAAGATGCCTCGGGCCGGGGAGGACCGCCGGGCACGCCAGCGCTCGGGCCGTGGTCCCCGACGCCGGCGTGGGCGCCCGGTCAGCTCCGGCCGGGCGCGCCGGTCACAGCAGGCGGTCCGGTCCGGAGGAGGGGGACGAACGCGCCGAGGGCGAGGGCCTGCATGACGACGGTGAAGATGACGGCGGCGTCGATCGAGTACCCGTAGAGAGCCCCGATCGTCGCGCTGCCGGCAAGCCACGCGGCGCCGTAGAGCGCGGTGAAGGTGCCGTAACCCGCGCCGCGACGATCCGGGTCCACGAGGTCGGCGACCGCGGCGCGCATGGTCGACTCGTGCAGGCCCATCGCCGCCCCCCACACCGCCCCGCCGGCGAAGACCAGCGCCGGCGACAGCGAGAACGACAGGAACGGGACCGCGGCGGCGAGCGGCGGCAGCGCCAGCAGCCCGCGAAGGCCGACCCGGTCGTAGAGCCTCCCCGCCACCAGCGCGACCAGCGCGGCTGCCGCCATCGCCACGGCGTAGACGAGCGGGATCTCCGCGACCGGCAGCACGTGACGGACCTGGAGGTGGTAGGAGAGCACGGCGAAGGTGGCGTAGCCGGCCACCGACAGGCCGCTGAAGGCGGCGTAGTGCCAGAACCTCCGTGAGAACCCCGCCAGGTGGACCTGCTGGCTGCCCGCCTTCGACCGGCGCGGGCCGGAGCCGGGGTCGTAGGCGGCCGGCACCGGCGCCCGGGTCGCGAGGCGCGCGACGAGGACCAGGGCGACGACACCGGGGGCGGCGAGCACCGCGAAACCGTCCCGGTAGCTGCCGGTGAGCGCCAGGAGCGCCGCGACGAGCAACGGGCCGGCGAGCGCCCCGGTCTGGTCGAGCGCCTCGTGGAGCGCGAACGCCCAGCCACGACCGAGCGACACGCCGGCCTGCGCGAGCATCGTGTCGCGCGCCGGGGTGCGCACCGCCTTGCCGAAGCGCTCCGAGACGGTGAGGGTGACCGCGGACCAGAGCGGCCCGCTGAGCGCGAGCAGCGGGACCGACACGACGGTGATGGCGTAGCCGCCGATCGACAGCGCCCAGTGCCGGCCGGTGCGGTCCGAGATCCGCCCGGTCACCATCCGGAGCACCAACGCGACCGCCTCGCCCGCTCCGCTGACCACCCCCACCAACGCAGCCGACGCCCCGAGCGTGGCGAGGTACGGGCCGATCACCGCCCGGGCGCCCTCGTAGACGAAGTCGGCCATCATCGACACCAGCCCGAAACCGAGCACGAAGCGAAGCGGCGACACCCGGTTCGCCCGAGCGGCCCCCGCCGGCCCCGGCGCCTCGCCGGGTGGGTCGCCGCGGGGGTCGCTGCTCACCCCGGTACCCTAGCGGTCCACCCCGACCCGACCCGGTGGGGTCGGGTGGCGGCGGTTGGGGACCACCCGGCGGGGGGTATGTACCGGGCCGTGCTCGGACTTCCCGACCGGGTCAGCGCCTGCCTGTTCGACCTGGACGGGGTGCTCACCGACACCGCGTCGCTGCACGCCCGGGCGTGGAAGGACACCTTCGACCAGTACCTCGGCCGCCGACGCGAACGCGGCGGGGACGGCCGCCTCGAGGAGTTCGACCCCGAGGGGGACTACGACGCCTACGTCGACGGCAAGCCCCGCGCCGACGGGGTCCGGGACTTCCTGGCCTCCCGGGGTATCGAGCTGCCCGAGGGGGACCCCGACGACCCGCCCGAGCAAGAGACCGTCCACGGTCTCGGCAACCGAAAGAACGAGCTGCTCCTCGCCCGGATCCGCTCCGAGGGGGTGGAGGTCTTCGACGGGTCCCGGCGGTACCTGGAGGCGGTACGGGCCGCCGGGATGCGCACCGCGGTGGTCTCGTCGAGCGAGAACACCGCCGAGGTGGTGGAGGTGACCGTCCTGGCGCCGCTGCTCGAGGTGCGCGTCGACGGGGTGGTCGCCGCCGAGGCCGGCCTCGACGGCAAACCCTCGCCCGACACCTACCTGGAGGCCGCCCGCCGCCTCGGGGTCGACCCGGGCGAGGCCGCGATCTTCGAGGACGCCCTCGCCGGGGTCGAGGCGGGGAAGGCGGGGCATTTCGCCGCGGTGGTCGGGGTGGACCGGGTCGGGCAACGCGACGCGCTCGCCGCCCACGGCGCGACCGTGGTGGTCGGCGACCTCGCCGAGCTGCTCGGGCGATGAGCCGGCCGGGACCGGCGGAACCCACCGCCGGGGGACGCCCCTTCGAGCCCGACGGCTGGCAGGTCCGCGAGGACGGTCTCGACCTGGACCGTCTCGCCCAGGCCGAGTCGGTCTTCGCCCTCGGCAACGGCCACATCGGCCTGCGGGGGAACCTCGACGAGGGGGAGCCGTTCGGGTTGCCGGGCACCTACCTGAACGGGTTCTACGAGTCGCGGCCGTTGCCCTACGCCGAGGCGGGCTACGGCTACCCCGAGGCCGGCCAGACCGTCGTCGACGTCACCAACGGCAAGCTGGTCCGCCTGCTGGTCGACGACGAGCCCTTCGACGTCCGCTACGGCCAGCTCGAGTCCCACGAGCGGGTCCTCGACCTGCGCGCCGGGGTGCTGCGCCGCGACGTGACCTGGACCTCGCCGGGAGGTTCCCGGGTGCGGGTGCGCTCGACGAGGCTGGTGTCGCTCGTGCAGCGGGCGGTCGTCGCGATCTGCTACCAGGTCGAGGCGACCGACGACGAGGTCCGGGTGGTGGTGCAATCCGAGCTGGTCGCCAACGAGGAGGTCCCCTCGACCTCCGGCGACCCGCGGGTCGCGGCGGTCCTCGACCGGCCGCTCGAGATGCTCGACGCCGCGGTCCACGGGGACGCCGTGCACCTGGTGCACCGCACCCGGGCGAGCGGGCTCACGCTCGCCGCCCACATGGAGCACGAATGGGAGGGCCCCGAGGGCACGACCGTCGAGTCGATGGCCCACGAGGACCTCGGCCGCACCCGTTTCATCGCGACCCTCGACGCCGGCCGGCGGTTGCGGATCGTCAAGTACCTCACCTACGGCTGGTCGTCGGCTCGTTCGGTGCCGGCGATGCGCGACCAGGTGGGGGCGGCGGCGAGCGGCGCCCGCCACACCGGCTGGCAGGGGCTGGTCGACGAGCAGCGCAGCTACCTGGAACGTTTCTGGGAACGCTCCGATGTACGCGTCGACGGCGACGCCGAGATCCAGCAGGCGGTCCGTTTCGCGTTGTTCCAGATCCTCCAGGCCGGCGCCCGCTCCGAGCAGCGGGCGATCCCCGCCAAGGGGCTCACCGGCCCCGGCTACGACGGGCACGCCTTCTGGGACACCGAGACCTACGTGCTGCCGGTGCTCACCTACACCGAGCCGCGCTCCGCCGCCGACGCCCTGCGGTGGCGCCAGAGCATCCTGCCGGCGGCGCGCGACCGGGCCCGGGCGCTGCGCCTGGCGGGGGCGGTGTTCCCGTGGCGGACGATCGGCGGGGAGGAGTGCAGCGCGTACTGGCCGGCGGGCTCGGCCGCGCTGCACATCGACGCGGATGTCGCCGACGCGGCCCGCCGTTACGTGGCGGCGACCGGCGACACCGACTTCGAGCGCGACACCGCCACCGAGATCTACGTCGAGACCGCCCGGATGTGGATGTCGGCCGGTTTCTTCGACGAGGCCGGGGAGCTCCGGATCGACGGGGTCACCGGCCCCGACGAGTACAGCGCCCTCGCCGACAACAACGTCTACACCAACCTGATGGCCGCCCGGAACCTGTCGGTCGCCGCCGACGCCGTCGAGGCCCACCCCGGGCGGGCCGAGACCCTGGGCGTCGACCCCGCCGAGCCGCTCGCCTGGCGGAGGGCGGCCAGTGCGATGAGGGTCCCCTGGGACGAGGAGCTGGGGGTGCACCCCCAGTCGGACGGTTTCACCCTCCACGAGCGCTGGGACTTCGACTCGACCGGCGCCGACGAGTACCCGCTGATGCTGCACCACCCCTACCTGCAGCTGTACCGCAAACAGGTGGTCAAACAAGCCGATCTGGTCCTCGCCATGCTCACCTGCGGGGACCGTTTCAGTCCCGCCCAGAAGGCCGCCGACTTCGCCTACTACGAGGCGATCACGGTGCGCGACTCGTCGCTGTCCGCCGCGATCCAGTGCATCCTCGCGGTCGAGACCGGGCACGTCGACCTCGCCTACGACTACTGGGGCGAGGCGGCGCTGATGGACCTCCACGACCTCGAGCGCAACACCCGCGACGGGCTGCACCTCGCCGCCCTGGCCGGGGCGTGGCTCGGTGCGGTGCTCGGTTTCGGGGGGATGCGCGACCACGGGCCGGGCCTGCTGTTCCGGCCCCGGCTGCCGGGGGCGCTCAGCGGTCTCGGGTTCAACATCTTCTGGCAGGACGGGAGGCTGGCGGTCGACATCGCCGCCGGGGAGGCCCGCTACCGCTGGGACGACGGCCGCTCGGTCGCTTTCCGCCACTACGACGAGGCCGTCGAGCTCGCCGCCGGCGAGGAGCGCAGACTGGCGATCCCCCCGCCCCCGGCACGCCCGGCCCTCGACCACCCCGCCCACCGCCGCCCCGCCCACC
>JAKABK010000168.1 GCA_021796905.1 Actinomycetes bacterium | reverse complement strand
CCCGGCCGGCGCTGCGGGCCCGACCGGCGCTGCCGGCGCTGCGGGCCCGACCGGCGCTGCGGGCGCAGGCCGGCGCAGGACCAGCCACGAGCCCCCGAGGATCGCCACGAAGCCCACGCCGGTTGCCCAGGTGAACCGCTCCCCGAGCAGCGCCACCCCGAGGACGACCGCGACGGCCGGGTTCAGGTAGGTCACGAGCGTCTCGCGTACCGGGCCCACCTCGGCGATCAGGGCGAACATCACGATGAACGCCGCCCCGGTGCAGACCACGCCGAGCACGACTGCCGCCGCGAGCGGTCCCGCCCCCAGGTGAGCCGGCCACGAGGCGAGCCCGGCCGGGGCGTAACCGAGGGCGTCGAGGGTGAGGGCGGAGCCGATCACCCCGAGGCTCGGGACCCCCGAGAGGTGACGGTCCACGATCGCCGGCCCGAGGGCGTAGCCGACGACGACCGGCACGAGCAGACCGACGGCCCTGACCTCGTTCGGCGACAGGTCGAAGCCGACCAGGGCGCCGACCCCGGCCAGACCGAGGAGCATCCCCACCGTCCCGGACCGCCCGATGTGCTGTGGCCGGCCGAACACCCGGGCGATCGGCACCCCGGCGAGGGGCACGGCGGCGACGAGCAGGCCGGTCACCGAGCTGGGGAGGCTCCTCTCGGCCGTCGGGAGCGCGAGGAACGGTACGGCGATCTCGGCTACGGCGAAGGCGAGGACCGCCCGCCAGTGCGAGAGCACGGGGCGCAACTGACCGCGGGCCACGGCGAGCGGCACCAGGATCGTCGCGCCGATCCCGCAGCGCAGGAACACCAGTGTCGCCGGGTCGATCTCGGCCACCGCGACCTTGATCAGCAGGTAGGGGATCCCCCAGATCACACCGAGACCGGCGAAGAGCAGGACGGCTCGGCGGGACACCGCCGGATCGTAGGGCTGCGACGCCTGCCGCTACCGACCGAAGACTGAAGCTGAGGTCGAGGTCGAGGATGCGACGGGGCCGTCGGGCGCCCCGGTAGGGGCCGCGATACGACGCCAGCGAGCCACGCAGTCCTCCATGGAACGGGGGGCGGGGGTCGGTCAGTCCTCGTCGGCGAGCACCGCTCGCAGGATCTCGGTGGTCTCGTCGCCGCCGTCACCGGCCGGGCCGCCGAAGACGACCATCCGCAGCCGGGTGCCGTCCTCCAGGCGCTCGAAGCGGGCGAGGTCCACGAGGGTGCGGATCAACGGGATGCCGAGCCCCCGCTCGAAGTCGAGGCGGGACGGGTCGGTGACCGGCGGGTGCAGCGGCAGGCGGTCGGGGTCGAACCCGCCGCCCCGGTCGGTGATCTCCACCTCGATGCGCTCGTCGGCCTCGAGCACCCGGATCTTCACCGGATCGGTGGTACCGGCCCGGGTGTGGGCCTCGACCGCGTTGGTGCAGGCCTCGGAGACCGCGAGCTTCAGGTCGTCGAGACGCTCGTCGGCGAGGTTGCGCCGCCCCGAAGCGAGCGACGAGACCACCAGGCGGACGATGGCGATGTACTCGGCCCGGGGTGGGACCTCGAGCTCCAGAGCGACGATCATCTACTTGCAGCCCGCCCGACCCCGGCGCTCAGCCGGCGAGCGCTTCGTCGACCGAGGCGGAGATGGAGAAGACCTTGGTCAGCCCGGTGATCTCGAACACCTTGAGGATCCGGGTCTGGGTGCAGACCAAGCCCAGGTCGCCGTCGTTGCTGCGCAAGCGCTTCAGGCCTCCTACCAGCACCCCTAGGCCGGTCGAGTCGAGGAAGTCCACTCCCTCCAGGTCGACCACGATCTGCCGGTGCCCCTGGCTCGACAGCTCGACGAGCTTTTCGCGCAACCGGGGGGCGGTGTAGACATCGACCTCGCCGGTCACCGAGAGCACCGTGTGCGGTGGGCGGGTGTCGTCGACCTCCAAACCGAGCTCCATTGCCTTCCTTCCTGCGCGTCGGCGTCCCGGGACCCCGGGCGCATGGGGACGATCCTACCCGCCGGCGCCGCCCGGTACCCACCGGCCGCCCACCGCCCCGGCCCCTAGGATCGCCGTGTGGAAGCGGCCTTTTTCGACCTGGACAAGACGGTCCTCGCCCGCTCGTCGATGATGGCCTTCGCCCCGACGTTGTTCCGGGCGGGCTTGCTGCGCAGACGCAACCTCTTGCAGGGAGCGGCGAGCCAGCTCGTGTACCTCCGGTGGGGGGCCGGGCCGCGCCGGGTCGCCCGCATGCAGAAGTCGGTGCTCTCGGTGACCTGCGGCTGGGACCAGGCCGAGGTCCGCCGACTGGTCGGTGCCGGCATGCACGACGCCGTGGACCCGATCACCTACGTCGAGGCGGTGACCCTCATCGCCGAGCACCGGGCCGCCGGCCGGAGGATCGTGCTGGTCTCCGCAGCCCCCGAGGAGCTGGTCGAGCCGATCGGAGCGCGCCTCGGGGTCGACACCGTGATCGCCTCTCGCGCCGCGCTCGACGAGACCGGCCGCTACAGCGGACGCTTGGAGCGATACGCGTACGGCCCCGCGAAAGCCGAGCTGGTCGAGGACCTCGCCCGCAGGGAAGGCATCGACCTGCAGCGCTCATGGGCCTACAGCGACTCGATCACCGACCTGCCGATGCTGGAGACCGTCGGCCACCCGGTGGCGGTCAACCCTGACCGGGCGCTGCGGCGGGTCGCGCTGCTCAGGGGTTGGGAAGTGGCCCGCTTCGAGCTGCGGCCCGACCCCGGCACCGCCACCGGGGCCGGGAGACGGCGGGCCCGGCGACACGGCTCGGCGGCGATGGTGGCTACGAGCGCCGCGGTGCTCAGCGCGTGGTGGCTGAGGCGCCGCCCCTGACCATCTCCCCCCCGAGCGGCGCCACCCCTCGGCCAGCAGGTGGGCACCCAGGGTCGGTCCGCAGCGGGGGTGCGCCCGGGCGGGGCGACGGCGAGGTGACCGTGGCGAGGTGACCGTGGGCGGCCCGGCCCTTGGGGACCGGGCCGGACGGGGAGCCGGCGCTCAGACGACCTTCAACTTCTTGGCGGCGAAGAAACCGAGTCCTAGCAGGGCGGCGAGCATCAAGAGCTTCTTCATGGGAGCCCACCGTAGTCGACCAGGAAGGCGGGCTCGGCCCTCCCGACGGCCTCCCCGACCCTCCCGAGGGTGTCGGCTGCGTCGAGCAGGTCGAAGAGGGCGGCCTCCCCGTCGTCGCGGTCGGAGCGCACATCGGCCACTACCTGGCCGAGCGTGCGGACCACCGGCCCGTCGTGGACCGGGGAGGTCCGCTCCAGGTGACGGCGGTAGCGGTGGACGAGCCGGGCGAGCAGCACCCGGTGGACGACCGCGAGGATCGCAGCGTCGCCGTCGGGGGCCGGGCGGGGCTCGCCTGCGGGACCGAGAGCCGCCAGCCAGCCCGGCGGCGCGACGACGAGGGCCTCGCGGTCGATCCCGGCTCTCACCGGCAGGCGATCCCACCACTGCGCGGCCCGCCAGGCGGCGTGCTGGCTGTGGCGGTCGAGCAGCACGACCGTGCGGGGGGAGCCCGCCGACGCGCCCCACTCCCCGATCACCTCGAACAACCGACGCTCGACCCAGCAGTGGCCGCCGCAGACGACAGCCGAGCCCCCGGCGTCGAGCGCCCTCACCGGGAGGCGCCGAGCCCGCGGACAGCCATCGTGAAGAGACGGTCGTAGAGCTGGTCCGGCGGGGGGAACGGGAACCCGGGCTTGGAGATCACGAGCGACACCATGCCGTGGACCGCCATCCAGAGCAAGACCGCCGCCTCGGTCACGTCCTGCCCGGGCAGGACGCCGCCGGCGATCGCCTCCCGCAGGTCGTCGGCGACCACCTCGATCCCGGCGCTTCCCGCGAGGCGTCCGTCGGTGAAGCGCTCCGGGGTGTCGCCCGGACGACCCATCATCAGCACCCGGTAGTGCTCGGGATGCTCGATCCCGAAGCGGAGGTAGGCCTCCCCCCGGCGGCGGATCCGGGCGACCGGGTCGGCCACCCCCGAGGCGGCCGCCGCCATCGCCTCCTCCAGCTGGAGCCAGTGGCGTTCGCAGACGGCGAAGACCAGCTCGGCCCGGTCGGCGAAGTGCAGGTAGATCGCCGGGGGGCTGACCCCGACAGCGGCAGCTACCGCCCGCAGCGACAGGGCCGACTCGTCGCCGGTGGCGATGAGCAACGCCTCGGCCGCCGCCAGGATCTCGTCTCTCAGTCGCTCGCCTTCCCCCCGGCGCGCCCGCGCCCGGCGGGGCGGGGCTCCTGGTGCGGACCGGGACGACGTCGAACCGGGCCGGGAGCTCCCGGTTGGCCCCTCCCCTCCATCCGGCGCCTCCATCCGCGCCAGCTAGCGGTAACGGTTGGTGATCGGCACCCGACGGTCCTTGCCGAAGGCCTTGGGGGTCACCCTCACCCCCGGCGGGCCCTGGCGTCGTTTGTACTCCGCCGCGTCCACCAGGCGGACCACCCGGGCGACCAGATCGGGGTCGAAACCGTCGGCTACCAGCTCTGCAGGACTCCGGTCGGCCTCGACATAACCCTCCAGTAGAGGGTCGAGCAGCTCGTAGGGCGGGAGGCTCTGGTCGTCGCGCTGGTCGGGCCGCAGCTCCGCCGAGGGTGGCTTGGTGAGGACCCTCTCGGGGATCACCTCCCCGATGGTGTTGCGCCAGCGGCACAGCTCGTAGACGAGGGTCTTGGGGACGTCGCGGATCACCGCGAAACCGCCGGCGGTGTCCCCGTAGAGGGTGGAGTAGCCGACGGCCAGCTCGCTCTTGTTGCCGGTGGTGAGCACCAGCCACCCGAGCTTGTTGGACAGCGCCATCAGCGTCACCCCCCGGACCCGGCTCTGGAGGTTCTCCTCGGTCAGGTCCTCGGCCCGTCCCTCGAAGCTCGGCGCCAGCATCGCGGAGAAAGCCGCGTGGGCCGCCTCGATCGGCACCACCCGGTGGTCGACCCCGAGCCGGCCGGCGAGCTCGGCGGCGTCGAGCAGGGAATGCTCGCTCGAGTAGCGCGAGGGCATCGCCACGGTGTGGACCCGCTCGGCGCCGAGCGCGTCGGCGGCGACGACCGCGACCAGCGACGAGTCGATCCCGCCGGAGAGCCCGACGACCACTTCGCCGAACCCGTTCTTGCGGACGTAGTCGGAGGTGCCGAGGACCAGCGCCCGGTAGATCTCCTCCTCCGGGCCGAGCCGGGGCGCCCGGACCGGGGCGAGGCGCGGCGCGTCGGGGGGTTGACGGGAGGTGCTGCTCACCGTCGTCGTCGGCAGCGGCTCGGCGGCCCGGTGCCGGCCGCGGGGGTCGAGGAGCCGCTTGCGGTACGCGGGGCGGATCTCCACGTCGAGCACCGCGAAGGC
>JAKABK010000167.1 GCA_021796905.1 Actinomycetes bacterium | reverse complement strand
CAGCGCGGCCGGGGACCGGGAGCAGCTCGGCGGCGCGCAGCTCGATGCGCTCCTCGAGCTCCTCCTCGAGCTTGCGCCCGCCGCCGCCGAACAGCTTGATGCCGTTGTCGGGGAAAGGGTTGTGTGACGCCGAGACGACAGCGGCGGGCATCCCCGACTCGGCGGAGCGGGCGGCGACCCCCGGGGTCGGGATCACCCCCAGGTCGACCACGTCGATGCCTTCGGACATCAGCCCGGCGGAGAGCGCCGCTTGCAGCAACGCCCCCGAGCGCCGGGTGTCGCGCCCGACGAGGAAGCGGGGGCCCCCGAGGACCGCCCCCGCCGCCCTCCCGAAAGCGACGACAAGCTCGGGGGTGAGCTCGGAGTTGGCCACCCCGCGCACCCCGTCGGTCCCGAAGCGCAGGGTCACGCCGGCGCCGGACCCCTCAGCGCTTCGAGTACTGCGGCGCCTTGCGGGCCTTCTTCAACCCGTACTTCTTGGACTCCTTCTCCCGGGCGTCGCGGGTGAGGAAGCCGGCCTTCTTCAGCTGCGGGCGGCTCTCTACGTCGAGCGCGACCAGGGCCCGGGCGATGCCGTGGCGTAGGGCCCCGGCCTGGCCCGAGATGCCGCCGCCGTCCATCGTGGCCTCGACGTCGTAGACGTCGTCCCTGCCCGCCACCCGGAGGGGCTCGGTGATGATCATCCGGTGGGTCGCCGAAGGGAAGTACTCCTCGATCGGGCGGCCGTTGATCGTCAAACGGCCCGAACCGGGCCGGAAGCGGACTCGGGCCACGGCGGCCTTGCGGCGGCCGGTGGATTGGACGAGCGGTTGGGGCACGGGTGGCTGGGCTCCTCGGGACGGGACGGTGGTGAGCGGTCGAGGAGGCTAGGCGCGGCGGGCCTGGGAGAGACGCCGGACCGAGTGGTCGACCTGGAGCGGCTCGGGTCGCTGGGCGTCGTGGGGGTGGGTCGGCCCGGCGTAGACCTTGAGCTTGCGGAGCATCTGGGCTCCGAGGGGGCCCTTGGGGAGCATCCCCTTCACCGCTCGACGCACGACCTCCTCGGGGCGGGTGTCGAGCAGCTCCCGGTAGGTACGACTGCGCAGGCCGCCCGGGTAGCCGGAGTGACGGTAGGCGAGCTTGGCCTCGGCCTTGCCGGGGCTCATCTGGACCTTGGCGGCGTTGACCACGATCACGTGGTCACCGGTGTCGACATGGGGGGCGAAGATCGGCTTGTGCTTGCCCCGCAGCACCTTGGCGACCTCCGAGGCGAGACGGCCGAGGACCGCGCCGTCGGCGTCGAGCTCGTACCAGGCACGCTCTATGTCGGCCGGCTTGGGGGAGAAGGAACGCACAGGGGATCCTCTGGGTGGGGGACGGACGTCGGGTCCCGGCCGGCGCCGCGGCGGCTCGATCGAGCGCGCGACAACCTGCTCCGGTGACTCGGAGATGATAGGCCACGACGGGCGCCACCGGCAATCGCAGCGGTGCGCTACCGGGCCCGGAGACGGCGACCCGGGTTGGTGCCGCCCACTCGTGCTGCTTATTGTGGGCGCCCGTGAGCCGATCGACGACCTGCCCCCGGCCGGCGCGGGAGACCGCTGTCGCAAGGATCGCCTCGTGGGCGCGCTGAGCACCGGGATCCTGGCTGACTGGGGGTCCCCGCACGGGGTGACGACCGGCGACAGGCTCGTCCGCTCCGAGTGGGCCCTCAACTACTACATCGCCCTTCCCCTCGCCGCGGTGGTCCTCGGCGGGATCATCTGGTGCGTGGTCCGCTACCGGGCCCGGCCCGGCGAGAACCGCCGTGCCCGGCAGTTCCAGTACCACATCCCGATCGAGGCGACCTACACGATCATCCCCCTGATCCTCGTGGCGGTCATCTTCTTCGTCGCGTTCAACAACGAGAACAAGCTCACCCACGTCTCCGAGCACCCCGGCCTGGTCGTGAACGTCCAGGGCTTCCAGTGGGGATGGCGCTTCACCTACCCCAACGGCCACCAGGAGCTCGGCTCGGTCGCCACCGAGCCGAGCATCAACGACGAGTCGGCGCTGCCCGTGCTGTACCTGCCGGCGCACGAGACGGTCCAGCTCGACCTGGTCTCCGACGACGTGATCCACGGCTTCTACGTGCCGGCGTTCCTCTACCAGCGTGACCTCATACCCGGGGTCAAGAACCAGGTCGACTTCAACGTCACCCGGACCGGCAAGTGGATCGGTGAGTGCAACGAGCTGTGCGGCACCTACCACGCGTTCATGCGCTTCGAGGTCGACGCCATGCCCAAGTCCAAGTTCGACGCCTGGTACCACGCCCAGAAGCCCAACTCGATCACCGTCGCAGGAGCCAACCAGCAGTGACCCTCATCCAGGAACGGCCGAGCGGCCCGGGCCTCTACAGCGAAGAGGCCGAGCCCCTCACCCAGATCGTCCCCGGCCCCCGCCCCCGGGGGGTGGTCAAGTTCATCACGAGCACCGACCACAAGCAGATCGGGCTCAACTACATGGTCACCGCGTTCACCGGCTTCCTGGTCTCGGGGATCATGGCCGAGCTGATGCGCACCCAGCTGGCCGGGCCCGACAACCACGTCCTCACCGCCAACGCCTACAACCAGCTGGTCACCATGCACGGCACGGTGATGCTGTTCGTCTTCGGCGGCCCGTTCGCCTTCGGCCTGGCGAACTACATCCTGCCGCTGCAGATCGGGGCGCCCGACATGGCGTTCCCCCGGTTCAACAACCTCTCCTACTGGCTGTACCTCGGCGGCTTCCTCGTCATGATGTCGGGGTTCCTCACCAACAACGGGGCGGCGGACTTCGGCTGGTTCAGCTACGCACCGCTCAGCGAGGCGATCCACACCCCCGGTCCGGGGGTCGACATGTGGATCCTCGGCATCGCCCTCACCGGCTTCTCCGGCATCTTCACCGCGGTCAACGTGATCACCACCGTCTTCACCCTGCGAGCACCCGGAATGGTCATGTTCCGCATGCCGATCTTCGTGTGGAACTCGATGGTGACGTTGTTCCTGGTGCTGCTCGCCTTCCCGGTGCTGACCGCCGCGCTCGCGCTGCTCTGGTGCGACCGCCACCTCGGGACCAGCTTCTACAACCCCGTCGGCGGTGGCCAGCCGATGCTGTGGCTGAACCTGTTCTGGTTCTTCGGCCACCCGGAGGTCTACATCCTCGCCCTGCCCTACTTCGGGGTGGTCACCGAGGTGTTCGCCACGTTCTCGAAGAAACCGGTGTTCGGCTACAAGGGGATGATCGCAGCGACGCTGTCGATCGCCGGTCTGTCGATGGGGGTCTGGGCGCACCACCTCTACACCACCGGGGCCGTCCTGCTCCCCTTCTTCGCCGCCCTGTCGCTGCTGATCGCCGTGCCGACCGGGATCAAGTTCTTCAACTGGATCGGGACCATGTGGCAAGGCGTGCTCACCTTGAACACCGCCATGCTCTTCGCCATCGGGTTCCTCATCATCTTCCTCTGCGGGGGGATCACCGGGGTGATGCTCGCCCAACCACCCCTCGACTTCCAGCTGCACAACACCTACTTCCTCGTCGCCCACTTCCACTACGTGCTGCTCGGCACCACCGTGTTCGGGGCGTTCGCGTCGATCTACTACTGGTTCCCCAAGTACACCGGGCGCCTTCTCGACGAGCGGCTCGGCAAGCTCAGCTTCGCGATCATGTTCGTCGCCACCAACCTGACCTACTTCCCGATGCACGACCTCGGTCTGCGCGGCATGCCCCGCAGGGTGTTCACCTACCCGGCCAACGCCGGCTGGACCTTCCTCAACCAGCTCGCGACGATCGGGGCCTACCTGCTCGGCATCGGGGTGCTCTTCACGGTGATCAACGTGTTCCTCAGCTTCCGGCGGGGCGAGATCGCCGGCGACAACCCCTGGGACGGCCAGACCCTCGAGTGGGCGACGTCATCGCCCCCCCCGGAGCACAACTTCGAGATCCTCCCGCCGATCCGCTCGGAGCGTCCCCTCTGGGACGCCAACCACCCCGACCAGCTCACCGAGGTGGGTCACTGATGCGAGTCGAGTTCCGTGTCTGCCTGGGGGCGGCCCTGTTCCTCGGGATCATCGACCTCATCTACTGGTTCACGAGCAACGACGACGCCGGCACCGCGTGCCTGCTGTTCAGCTTCTTCGCCTACGCACTGATCGGGTCGTTCCTGTTCCTGCAGTGGAGGAGACGCAAGGGGATCCCCCGGCCCGAGGACCGCGACGACGCCGAGATGAGCGACGGGGCGGGCGAGGTCGGGTTCTTCCCGGCCGCTTCGATCTGGCCGGCGGGGATCGGGATCGGGGCGGTCTTCCTCGCCATCGGACTGATCTACGGGGTCTGGTACCTGTTCATCGGCGGGGTGTTCGTGATCGGCTCGCTGATCGGTTTCATGGTCGAGGCCGAGGCCCGGGAGGAAGGCCCGGACGACCCGGGCTTCCCGGCGGTCGGCCCCACCGGGCCCGACCCCGAGACCCGGGCCGCCACGCCCGGGACCTCCCGCTAGGGCGACCGGGACCGGGGCCACCACCCCGGGGACCTCCCGGTAGCGGTGATCGTGACCAGAGGCCGCCGCCCCGGGGACCTCCCGCTAGGGCGACCGGGACCGGGGCCACCACCCCGGGGACCTCCCGGCAGGTGCCGCCGCTCAGGGTCGGGTGATCCAGTCGCCTGCGACCTGCCGCAGGGCAGCCACCGCCGCCTCGCCCGCCCGACGACCGGCGTCGCGGGCGGTGTCGATCTGGTGGAACTCGAGGAACCCCACCCCGCGGGTGTCCGCGGTGACCGTGACCGTCGGCTCCGGGTTGCCGGCAGCGGCGCTGTCCTGGTCGCCGAGCGCGATGAGCCGGAAGGCCAGCTCGCCGAGACCGGGCGGGCGCCGCGGCACGTGGTCTGAGGGAGGCGGGGCGACCCGCACGGCGAGGATCGGTCCCTCGTCGAGGTCGGCGAACGCCGCGGTGGGGACGTTGTCGCGGAGCCCGCCGTCGACGAGCACCCGGCCGTCGACGACGCGTGGGGGCCAGAGCAGCGGCAGCGCCAGGGAGGCCCCGACCGCCTCACGGACCAGCCCGCTGCGGTGGTAGACCGCTTCCCGGCGGTACAGGTCGGTGCTGACCACCACCAGCTCCCGGCTGAGCGCCTCGAGGCGGCGGTCCCCGAAGGCCCGGTGGAGCCCCCGCCAGATCCGGTCGCCTCCGCTCAGACCCCGACGCGACGGTCTCCAACCCTTCAGGGGCTCGGCGACGACCATCTCCTCGAAGACCATCTCGTCGGTGACGCCGGAGTCGCCGAGCAGGGCGTAGGCGGCCGCGACGATCGCCCCGCTGCTGGTGCCCGCCAGCCGGTCGACACGCACCCC
>JAKABK010000166.1 GCA_021796905.1 Actinomycetes bacterium | reverse complement strand
CTCGAGGGTCTTGCCCTTCACCGCGGTCGACATCATCGACGCCGAGCTCTGGCTGATCGAGCATCCCTGGCCGGCGAGCTTGACGTCGGCGATCCGGTCACCGTCGGTCTGCACATAGACGGTGATCTCGTCACCGCAGAGCGGGTTGAAGCCGGTCTCCACGTGTGCGGGGGGGACCGGTAGCTCCCCCCGGTTGCGGGGGTTGCGGTAGTGGTCGAGGATGATCTCGCGGTAGAGGTCTTCGAGGCCGGGCACGGCAGGCTCCTGGGGGTCTACGAGAAGAGTCGGTCGGCGACGACCAGGGCGTCGCCGAGAGCGTCGATGTCGGACTCGTCGTTGTACACCGACCACGACGCGCGGGCGGTGGCCGACAGTCCGAGGTGGCGCATCAGCGGCTTGGCGCAGTGATGGCCGGCGCGCACGCACACCCCCGACTCGTCGAGCACCTGGGACAGGTCGTGGGGGTGGATGTCTTTGAACGCGAACGAGACCAGCCCACCGCGGGACTCGGCGTCGAGCGGGCCGTGGATCGTGATATCGGGCCCGAAACGCTCGGTGAGGCTGTCGATCGCGTACTGCGACAGCGCCTTCTCGTGGTCTCGGACGGTCTGCATCCCGAGACGCTCCAGGTACTCGACGGCGGCGGCCAACCCGATCGCCTCGGCGATCGGCGGGGTGCCGGCCTCGAACTTCCAGGGGATCTCGGTCGGGGTGAACCCGTCGGTGCGGACATCGCTGATCATCTCCCCGCCACCGAGGAACGGAGGCATCGCCTCGAGCAGCTCCCGGCGGGCGCAGAGCACCCCGATGCCGGTCGGGCCGAGCATCTTGTGGCCGGTGAAGCCGAAGAAGTCCGCTCCGAGCGCGCCGAGGTCGGTAGGGACATGGGGGACGAGCTGGGCGCCGTCGACGGCGAGCAGCGCACCGGCGGCGTGGGCGGCGTCGGCCAGTTGCCGGACCGGGGTCAGGGTCCCGAGCACGTTCGAGCAGGCGGTGACGCTCACCAGCTTGGCACCCTCGACGGCCGCCTCCAGCCCGGAGGTGTCGAGGCGTCCGTCGGCGGTGAGCCCGAGGTAGCGCAGCTCGATGTCGCGCTCCTGCTTCAGCTGGAGCCACGGCACCAGGTTGGCGTGGTGCTCCATCAAGCTGAGCACCACCACGTCGCCGGGGCCGAGGTTGGCCCGACCCCAGGAGTAGGAGATCAGGTTGAAGCTCTCGGTGACGTTCTTGGTGAAGATCACCTCGGCCGGGTCGCTCACCCCGACCAGTGCCCCCACCCGCCGGCGGGCCTGCTCGTAGAGGCGGGTCGCCTCCTCGGCGATGGCGTACACGCCGCGATGGACATTGGCGTGGGTGGTCTCGTAGTAGTCGTCCATCGCGTCGAGGACCGCCCGCGGTTTCTGGGAGGAAGCGGCCGAGTCGAGGAACACCAGCCGCTTGCCGCGGACGTCGTGGTCGAAGATCGGGAAGTCCTTCTTCACTGCCGTCACGTCTAGCGCCATGCAACGTAGCCTTCCGCTTCGAGCTGCTTGGCGAGCTCCGGCCCCCCGGAGGTGACCACCCGCCCGTCGACCAGCAAGTGGACCACATCGGGGGTGATCCGGTCGAGGATCCGCTGGTAGTGGGTGACGAGCAGCACCCCGAGCCCCGGGCGGGCCCGGCGCACCTCGGTGATGCCGGACGCGACCACCCCCAGGGCGTCGATGTCGAGCCCCGAGTCGGTCTCGTCGAGGATCGCCAGCTCCGGTTCGAGGATGGCCATCTGCAGGATCTCGTTGCGCTTCTTCTCCCCGCCGGAGAAGCCCTCGTTCAAGTAGCGCTCCGCGAAGCTCGGGTCCATCCCGAGACGCCCCATCCACTCCATGATCGACAGCCGCAGCTCGAGGACCGACAGCTCGACACCCTTGCGGGCGGACAGCGCCTGGCGCAGGAACTGCACCACCGACACCCCGGGGAGCTCCTCGGGGTACTGGAAGGCGAGGAAGATCCCTGCCTTTCCCCGGATCTCGGTCGGCCAGGCCGTCACGTCCTCCCCCTTGAACAGGATCCGACCCCCGGTCACCTCGTAGGCCGGGTTGCCGAGCAGGGCGTTGGCGAGGGTCGACTTGCCCGAGCCGTTGGGGCCCATCAGGGCGTGGACCTCGCCGGACCCGACGGTTAGGTCGACCCCACGGAGGATCTCGACGCCTTCCACTGCCACGTGGAGGTTCTCGACCTGGAAGAGCGGGACTTGCACGGGCGTCATGCTATTACCACTACGGCCGTAGGGGAAAAGGTGGACGGCTGCCGCTTCGGCGCCTCTTTCCCACGGGTAGCCTGCAGCCGATGCCGGGCTCGTGGAGCGTTGCGGGCTCGGGCGACCGGCTGGTGATGGTCGAGGGAGCCGCCTTCCTCGTGTCGGCCCCCAGCGGTGACGTGGACCCGCGTCGCGCCGAGGGGTTCTTCTTCCGGGAGACCCGCTTCCTCTCCCGTTGGGAACTGACCGTCAACGGCCGGACGCCCGAGGCGTTGGCGGTGAGCTCCCCCGACCCCTACCGGGCCACGCTCGTCTCCCAGGTCGCGCCGCCCGGAGGCCGGGGCGACTCCACCCTGCTGGTGCTGCGCCACCGCTACGTCGGACGGGGCCTGCGGGAGGACTTGGTGGTCCGCAACCTCACCGACGAGGCGTCGTACTGCGCGGTGGAGATCGCCTACGACGCCGATTTCGGGGAGCTGTTCGCCGTCCGCAGCGGCCACGGGCTGCCCGAGGGACCGGCAGGCACCGAGGTCCGGGACGGGCTGCTGGTCTTCAGCCGGCGTCACGGCGCCCACCGTCGGGAGCTGCGCATCGCACTGTCCCACCCGGTGACCCTCGACGGGAACCTGGCGCGAGCCGAGGTCGTCATCCCGCCGCGGGGGGAGTGGTCGTGCTGCCAGGAGATGGTCTGCGCCTTCGACGACGTCGCGGTAGAGCCGCGCTGGCCCGCCGGCCAGCCGGTCGCCCGCTCCAAGCCGGCCGAGCGGATGGCCGCCTGGCGCCGCAGCGTCCCGGTGGTCGACACCGACCACCCCGGATTGAGGGAAGTGGTGGCGGGTAGCGCCGAGGATCTCGGGGCCCTGCGGATCTTCGACCCCGAGCACCCGCACCGCACCGTCGTCGCCGCCGGTGCCCCCTGGTCGATGCGGCTCTTCGGTCGGGACTCCCTGTTCACCTCGTGGATGGCGCTGCTCGCCGACCCGGACCTGGCCCTCGGCACCCTCCAGACCCTCGCCCGGTTCCAGGGTGAGGAAGTGGACGAGGTGAGCGAGGAGGAGCCCGGCCGGATCCTCCACGAGCTGCGCCCCGGCGACGACGCCACCCTCGCCCTCGGTACCCGGCCGAGCTACGGGGCGGCGGACACGACCCCGCTGTTCGTGATGCTCCTCGGGGAGCTGCGCCGCTGGGGGCTCGCCCGAGAGGCGGTCGACGAGCTGGTTCCCCACGCAGACCGGGCGATCGAGTGGATCGAAGGTTGGGGGGACCGGGACGGCGACGGCTACGTCGAGTGCCGACGCGCATCGGACCGGGGCCGGCGCAACCTCGGCTGGCGGGACACCGACGACGCGGTCCGTTTCGCCGACGGCAGGCTCCCCGAAGGTCCGATCGCGCTCGCCGAGGTCCAGGGGTACGTCTACGGCGCCTACCTGGCCCGGGCCTTCTTCGCGGCCGAGGCCGGTGACCAGGCGCTGTCCGCCAGGTTGCGCCAGAGAGCAGCGGACTTGAAGGCCGCGTTCAACCGCGACTTCTGGATGGACGACGTCGGGGCGATCGCCATGGGCCTCGATCGGGACAAGAAGCCGATCGACGGGATCGGCTCCAGCATGGGCCACTGCCTGTGGACCGGGATCCTCGACGCCGACAAGGCCGACGCCGTTGCCCGCCGGCTGCTGTCGCCCGAGCTGTTCAGCGGGTGGGGGGTCAGGACGCTCGCCACCTCGATGGCCGGCTACAACCCTCTCGGGTTCCACACCGGCTCCGTCTGGCCCCACGACAACGCCATCGTCGCCGCCGGGCTCATGCGCTACGGCTTCGTCCGTGAGGCGCAACGGGTCGTGATGGGCATGATCGACGCGGCTGTCAGTCGGGGTGGGCGCCTCCCGGAGCTGTTCAGCGGGCTCGAGCGAATCGAGCTCCCGGTCGTCGCGAGCTACCCGACGAGCTGCTCGCCCCAGGCGTGGGCGGCGGCGTCGCCGCTGCTCATGCTGCGGACCCTGCTGCGCCTCGACCCGTGGGTCCCCCGCGGCAAGGTGTGGCTGCACCCCGCCCTCCCCGAGCAGATCGGCCGTCTCCGGGTAGGGCGGATCCCGCTCGCCGGCGCCCGGGTGACCGTCACGGTCGAAGGGGACCGGGTGGAGCTCGAGGGCTTGCCCGAAGGCCTCCAGCTGGTAGACGCCCCCCGCCACCCCCTCACCGGTCTGTGAGCAACACGCCGGAGGCGCCGGAGTGGTCGGCGCCGTCGGCGTGCCCGGGGGAGAGGTCCCGGCGTACCGGTCCCGGCGTTGTCGCCGGCGCCGAGAATTCCTCCGGACGGACTTGACAGCGGCCCGAGGTCGTCGTTCAATGGGGGTACGGACGCTCCCACGGTCGTGGGGGGCCCGGGCGGGGGAAGCTCGGGGCCGAGGTTCCGGCTCCATCGCAGATCCCGCCACCCAGGATCAGATGATTCAGGGAAAGGAGCCGATCATGAGCGTTACGACGGCGTCTCCGGAGGATTCTCCGCCTCGCTGAGAGGGCCCGGGCGTCACAGTCCGGGCGTAACTGACACGTTCCGATCCTCGGCCCTCGACAGAGACCGGCCCAATGCTCGCTCCGGCCATCAGTGGTCCGGGGTGGGTCGAGGCGGCCCCACCAGATAGAGAGCGGTTCCCGAGGGGCGGGGCGTGAACGCAAATGACGCAGGCCATCCCGGTCTGCGTCATTTGCGCGCCGGGTGGGTGGCCGGTCGGGGGCCGACCGGGACGGGTCACCAACCCCGGTCGACCCATTCCTGGAGATGGGGGGACTCCGCTGCGATGGTGGTTCCCGCCCCGTGGCCCGGCAGGACCAGCGTCTCGGGTGGCAGGGCGGAGAACAACCGGTCCTCGATCGAGGCGATGATCGTCTGGAAGTCCCCGCCGGGGAAGCTGGTGTTGCCCGGGCCGCCGGGGAAGAGGGTGTCGCCGCTGAAGACCACCGCCGACCCCTCGAGGCGGAAGCACATCGACCCGGGCGTGTGGCCCGGTGTGGCGATGGTCCGCAACCGGAGCCGACCGACCTCGATCACTTCGTCGTCATCGAGCAACGAGTCGTAGGCGGGCAGCATGGCGGCGTCGGCTCCGGCGACGCCGACGTCGTAGCCGGCGTCGCGCACCG
>JAKABK010000165.1 GCA_021796905.1 Actinomycetes bacterium | reverse complement strand
CCGGGCGATCGACGAGCATTTCCGCAGTGCCCCCTTCGAGCGCAACCTGCCGGCGCTGATGGGCCTGATCGGCGTCTGGTACTACGACCTGTGGGGCGCCGGCACGCAGGCGGTCCTCCCCTACGACCACTACCTCTCCCGTTTCGCCGACTACCTCCAACAGCTGGAGATGGAGAGCAACGGCAAGTCGGTGACCCTCGCAGGCGACCCCGTCGACCTGCCGACCGGACCGGTGGTGTGGGGCACCCCGGGCACCAACGGCCAGCACGCCTACTACCAGTTGCTGCACCAGGGGACCCGCCTGGTACCCGCGGACTTCATCGGGTTCCTGCACCCGCACCACCGCGTCGGCGGCCACCACGACCTGTTGATGGCCAACTTCTTCGCCCAGACCGAGGCGTTGGCCTTCGGCAGGACCCGAGCCGAGGTGGTGGCCGAAGGGGTGCCCGAGGCCCAGGTGCCGCACCGGACCTTCGCCGGCAACCACCCCACCAACACGCTGGTAGCGCCGGCGCTCACCCCCCGGGTGCTCGGGGAGCTGGTCGCGACCTACGAGCACCGGGTCCTCACCCAGGGCGTCATCTGGGGGATCGACAGTTTCGACCAGTGGGGAGTCGAGCTGGGCAAGGCCCTTGCAGGCAGGATCGTCCCCGAGCTCACCGCCGAGTCCGCTCCCGACCTGCGCCACGACAGCTCGACCAACGCCTTGATCCGCCGCTACCGCGCGGCGCGCTCCGGGTAGGTCGAGACGTGGGCGCCCGGGCCGAGGCGGGTGCCGGGCTCAGGCAGGGGCCGGCTCCGCGCTGGGCCGGTCGTTGATCGGCCCGGTGTGCTCTCGCAGTGGGCGGGCGTCGCGGCCGCAGTGGCATGCGAGCACCTCGGCGCAGATCGCCAGGGCCACCTCGGGGGCACTGCGGCCCCCGAGGTCCAGGCCGATCGGCCGGTGGATACGGTCGATCTCCTCGTCGCGTCGGCCGTCGGCGGCCAAGCGCTCCAGCCGACGGGACTGGGTCCTGCGTGAACCCATCGCCCCCAGGTAGGCGATCCCGGCGTCGAGCCCGGCGGCGAGGGCCGGTACGTCGACATGGGGGTCGTGGCTGAGGACGACCAGCGCCGCGGATGCCCCGGCCCACGAGAGCGCCTCGCCGAGCGCCGGCCAGTGCCTGTCGTCGGCGGGGCGGTCCTCCACCGCCCTCAGCTCCCAGCCGAGCAGACGTCCCTGGGCTGCCAGGGCGTCCACCAGTTCACCGCTGCCGACCACCACCAGTCGGGGGGACGGCACCCACGCCTCGACCAGGACCTCGCCGGCCTCGTCGGTCAACCGGCGCGTCGCACTGTGCCCGGCTTCGAGCAGGCGGACCGCTTCGGCTACCGCTGCGGGCGCCGGCGGTTCGAGCGACCCCCACACCCGGCCGTCGGGGGCGACGACCTGGGAGGCGGCCGCCCGGCCGGTCCCCGAGACCCGGGTCGCGAGGGCCGCCGGGCTGCGGCCGGCGAGCAGCTCCCACAGAGCCGGCGGGATCGTGTCGGTGGGTTGCAACAACAGCTCCGCCCGACCCCCGCAGGACAGCCCGGCCTCGGCCACCGCCTCCCCGTGGACCTCGACGACCGCGCTCGCCAGCTCCGGGTGTCCCGAAGCGAGCAGCGGGCGGGAAGCCGCGAGCACCTGGGCGGCGCCGACCGAGCCGAGAAGCGACCCGTGGAGCACCCCGTCGCTGTCGACCACGACCAGCTCGTCGCCGGCCCAGGTGGAGAAGCCCTGGATGTCGACGACACGGGCAGTTACCGTGCCGGCAGCTCCCGGAGCGAGGAGCCGGCTGGCCACCTCAGGGAGGGAGTCGGTTACCGAACGCTCGACCATGACGGCGTTCTACTACCGCTCGCCACGCTTCCGGGAGGTCGCCGTCGGCGAGGCGGGGGTCGATCAGCCTGCGGTGACCACGAACCGGGCCGGCGCCCCGAGGAGCCGCTCGGCTGGCGGCAGGGCGACCCGGGTGGCCCACTCGACGTCGTGGAGGCGCTCGAGCCACGGATCCGGCCAGCCGGCGGCGCTGATCGCCTCCACGACCGCAGCCGGGGTCGTGGAGGCGAGCGGGAGCGAGGAGAGCAGCTCGGGGGGGTACTCGGCGTGGTGGCCGGTGACCTGTCCCCGCAGACGACCGAGGGCCCGCCCGGCGGCCTGTCGTAGTCGCGACATCGGGTCGTCGGCCCCGTGCAATCCCTCGAAGACGATGAGCCGTCCCATCGGGGCGACCTGTCTCCACGCCCGCAAGGTCCCGACCGGGTCGGGGAGGGTCCAGAGCAGGTGGCGTTCCATCACCGCGTCGAACGGTCCGGGCGGTGGCCGGTCGGCTCGTCCCTCGACGACGTCGATCCCGAGACCCTCGGCGGCGGCGTGAGCGGCCAGCCGGGCGAGCATCCCCGGCGACAGGTCGAGGGCGGTCACCTTGTGCCCCTGGCGGGCGGCGAGGACCGACAGGAACCCGGTGCCCGCACCGCAGTCGAGCACCCGCGCGGGCGGCGGGGGGAGCAGTCGGGCCAGGGTCGCCGACCACGCAGACAGCTCGCCGGCGTCGGTCGGCCGGTGGTTGGGGACGTCGTCGTAGACCGCGGCGTCAGCGTCCCAGTACCGCCGGATCTCGTCGTGGATGTCCATCCCCCACAGACTAGGACCGACCTGCAGCGCCGGCCCCATTGCGGGTGACCCTGGAGCCACCGGCCGATCCGGCAGCCACCGCCTGGGCGCTCGGGGGCGGGCACGATCGCGAAGGTGGCGAAGGGCCCGGAGAAATCCCGGCAATGCCGCTTGCAGTAGCAGTCCTCCGGGTGGACTCGGGCCGTACACGAGCCGATCAACGAGGTAGACGACGGGAAGGTCGGAGGCCCCGGGGTGAGAGACGACAGCAACGACGAGCCGGGGGGCCCGACGGCCCCGGCGCGTCGGGGCTGGCGCCGGACGGAGCCGGGGTGGAACGGGTGAGGCGCCGGCCGCTGGGCGCCTACGTCGCCGTCGTGGTCCTGGTCGCCGCAGTCGGGCTCTACGACGACGCTCGGGCGTCGCGCGGGCACGCGCCCTTCGGCGGGTCGCCGGTGCTCGTCGCGCTGCTCGTCGCCGCTGCGGTCGTCGCCTCGATCTGGACGATCCAGCGACGCGGACGCAGCGGCACCGGGGAGGTCACCGGGACCTGGGCCTTCCTCGGGGCGGTCCTGTTCCTCGTCCCGCCGGTGACTGCCGCTGCCGCAGCCGGGGCGGTGGCCACCCTGGCCGCCGTGGCGCGCCGCAAGGAGCCGATCGCCATCTGGTTCAACGCCGCCGCGTTGGTCGTGTCGGTGAGCGTCGCCGAGACCGTCCTCCACCTCGACCCCGGTCGGGACCGGGTGCCGTGGCCCATGCACCCGGGGATCGGCTGGTTCACCCTCGTCTTCGGTGCGCTCCTCGCCGCCTTCGTCACCAACGTGGTCGTGATCTCCGTCGGGATCGGCATCGACAGCCGCCTACCGCTTCGGGAGGTGGCCACCGCCCAGTTCAGCGAGGCGGTCCTGCTCGAGCTGACCCTGGTCAGCCTCGCCCCCATCCTCGTCGTCGCCGGGCGCTGGACCCTCTTTTCGCTCCCACCCCTGCTCGGGGCGATCGCGGTCGTGATCCACACCGGTTCCCAGTCGCTGCGCCGCCGTCACGACGCCACCCACGACGCGCTCACCGGGCTCGCCAACCGACGGCTGTTCGACCAGCGCTTGCAGGACGCGCTGCGGTCGGTCGAGACCGGAGGCGACGTGGGGGTGCTGCTCGTCGACCTCGACGGGTTCAAGAGCATCAACGACAGCTACGGCCACGACCAGGGCGACCGGGTGCTGATCGAGGTGGCCCAGCGGATGGCAGCGGTCTGTCGGCACGCGGACCTTGTCGCCCGCATCGGTGGGGACGAGTTCGCGTTGCTCCTCCCCGGTGCCTCGCCGGCCGCCGCAGGCGAGATCCTCCGGCGGCTGCAACACGCGATCGCCCCCCCGATCGACCTCGGGGGCGGTTCGCTCGTCACTGTCGGGGCGAGCGTCGGGATTGCCACTGCGCCCGCTGACGGTGTCGACGCCGGCCAACTGCTCCGTTCGGCTGACGAGGCGATGTACGACGCCAAGCTCCGCGTCGACCCGGAGCCGACGACCTCGGGGTCGTCCCCCTCGTCACGGGGCGGGTGGGGGGAGCTGACCAGCGCGCTCGGGGCCGGGGAGCTGCTGGTCGAGTACCAACCGGTCGTGTCGGTCGGTGACTCCCGACCGGTTGGAGTAGAAGCGCTGGTGCGCTGGCAGCACCCCGAGGCCGGGGTGCTGGCACCGGCCGCGTTCCTCCCCGCGGTGGAGCGGGCCGACGCCATGGGGTTGGTGACCGAATGGGTGCTGCGCGAGGCCGTCCGGCAGGGCGCGGAGTGGGAGGCCGCCGGTCACCGCCTGCGGGTCGCGGTCAACGTGTCGCCCCGGGACCTCGCCGACCGGAGGTTCCCGGGCCTGGTGCAACGGGTGCTCGCCAACAGTGGCCTGGACGCGTCGCGACTGGTCCTCGAGGTCGCCGACGGGTCGGTGCTCTTCGACGATCGGACGCGCCCGGGCCTGGTCCGCCTCCGCGAGCTGGGAGTCGGGATGGCCATCGACGACCTCGGCCCCGGCACCCCGACCGTCGGCCATCTCCGTCACCTCCCGGTCCGCCAGGTGAAGTTCGACCGGCGGCTGGTCTCCTCCCTCGGCCACGACCGTCGCGACGAGAGGGTCTTCCGGGCCCTGGTGGAGCTGGCCGACGCCCTGGGGCTCGACACCGTCGCAGTAGGCGTCGAGGACGACCGGGCCGTCGAGCTGCTGCGCCGGACCATGTGCGTCGAGGCCCAGGGGTTCGTCATCGCACCCCCGATGAGCGCCGGAGCGCTGGGCTCGTGGATCGGGATGCGCTCCGGTGAGCCGGGTACGGCAGTGGCGCCGGACCTGGTGGCACTGCGGGGCCCGGGCGGTCACTGAGAGCCGGCGAGCAGCTCGGCGAGGTGGAGCCCGCAGCGACCGGCGAGCTGGTCGGCCTGGGTCCGACAGCTGAACCCGTCGGCGAGCAGCACGGCGCCGGCCGGAGCGTCCCGCAGCGCCGGCAGCAGGGAGGCCCCGGCGACCGCGACCGACACGTCGTAGTGCCCGAGCTCCATCCCGAAGTTGCCGGCGAGGCCGCAGCAGCCGGCCAGGGCCCGGACCTCGGCGCCGGCAGCCGACAGCAGTTGCAGGTCGGCGTCGTAACCGAAGACCGAATGGTGGTGGCAGTGCGGTTGGGCCACCACTGACCGGCCAGCCAGGGCCGGGCCGAAGCAGGCCGCCAGGCGCTCCAGGCGATCCCGGTCCCCTCTCCCGAT
>JAKABK010000164.1 GCA_021796905.1 Actinomycetes bacterium | reverse complement strand
CCAACCACGTCGCCGCGCTCGCCGCCTACTGGCACGACCGCACCACCCGGATGCTGAGAGCCGAGTCCGAACTGCCCGCCGAGCGCCGGGTGCAGGTGCGCTACGAGGAGCTGGTCGCCGACCCCGACTCGACGCTCGCCCCGGTATGGGACCTCCTCGGCGTCGCCCCCCACACGGGCACCTCGGAGGCCGCCTTCAGCCAGGTGCACGACGGAGGAGGACCGGCAGACCACAAGATCTGGCTCACCCGGGGGGTCCACGGCGAGTCGGTCGGGCGGGGTGCCAGGATCCCCCCCGGGCACATTCCCGTCGGGCTGCGAGGGCCGATCAACGAGCAGCTGGCCGCTCTCGGGTACCCCCAGCTCGACCAGAACTGGGGTTGCGCCGGACCGCCCCCTCCCGAGGAGGGGGACCGGAGCCGGGCGGAGCTGCGGATCGTCGACGGGCACCGCCTGTTGTGGCGCACCGTTCTCGACCTCACCGCCGCCGAGACCCTCAACCCCGACGAGGTGCCGCCGGCGCCGGTGATCGTCGCCCTGGAGCGGAAGGTGATCCCCGAGCTGGTCGCCGACCGGGGGGCGTTGCCGCCCGCCATCCGGCGTCGGGACGTCCGCTGGTACGGGCTGCCTGCAGGCAGCTACGACGCCGAGCGGCTCTACTTCGACAACCTGATCGAGCTGCTCGCCGAGCACGGCGAGTACCTCTGGAAGCTCACCGACCCGACCCCCGCAGGCACCTGACCGGTCGTCGCGCGACCAGCCGTTGGCAGCACCCGGCGGGTCTCGCGGCGGGGACCGGCAGCACCGGCCAATCCGTTCCGGCCTCCCGCCCGTAGATGCCGACGACGGCAACCAACGGGAGGTAGCGCGATGGGCTGGTTCACCAAGAAGCGGACTATGGCAGCGGGCGGGGTCCTCGCCCTCGGCCTGCTGGCATCGGCCTGCGGGTCGTCGTCGACGAGCACCTCGGCGCCGGCGGCGAGCTCGGGGACCTCGGGGACCTCGGGGACCTCGGGGAGCTCCTACGGCTCGGGGGGCTCGGCGAGCACGAGTGGCTCGTCGGCGACCGGCGCGGCGAAGGTGGAGCTTGCCTCGGAGCCCAAGGTCGGCAAGGTCCTCGTCGACAGCTCCGGGTTCACCGTCTACGTGTTCAGCAAGGACAGCGACCACCGCTCGCATTGCACCGGCGCCTGCGCAGCGGCTTGGCCTCCGCTGCTCACCAGCGGCAAGCCGACCGCCGGTAGCGGGGCCAGCTCGTCGCTGCTCGGCACGGTCAAGGACTCCGACGGCAAGACCCAGGTGACCTACAACGGCTGGCCGCTCTACACCTTCTCCGGCGACACCAAGGCGGGCGAGGCCAAGGGCCAGGGCCTGGTCGCCTTCGGCGGCAAGTGGGCGGCGGTCACCTCCTCGGGGACCCCGGTAGCGGCGGCGACCTCCTCGTCGTCCTCCTCCTCGGCGGGGAGTGGCGGGGGCTGGTGAGCCTGACCGCCACGGCGGCCGTAACCTGCGACGTGCGCCGCACCGGGCCGCCCGTAGACCAGCTCAACGACGAGGCGCTGCTCGCCGGGCTCGGTGCCGGCGATCCCGACCTGACCGCCGCTTTCGTACGGCGGTTCGCCTCGAAGGTCTACGGGGTGGCCCTGGCGGTCCTCGGCGATCCGGCCGCCGCCGAGGACGTGGCCCAGATGGCCTTCGAGCGGGCGTGGCGCCACAGCAGCTCCTACGACCCGAGGCGGGCCACGGTCGGTACCTGGCTGGCCGCTATCACCCGCAACCTTGCGATCGACGCCGCCAGGGTGCGCCGGCCTTGCCCGGTCGACCCCGAGACGCTGCTCGGGGTGGTCGCCCCGACGAGGGAGGGCACCGAGGCGCGGGCGGTTGCCGGCGAGGCGGCCGCTGACCTGCGCGCCGCGCTTCGCCGACTGCCGCCCGAGCAGGCCCGGGCGGTGGTGCTCGCCGGACTGGCCGGCCTGTCGGCGTCCCAGGTGGCCGCGGCCGAGGGGATCCCGATCGGTACCGCCAAGACCCGGATCCGAAGCGCCCTCACCCGCCTCCGCCGGATCCTGGCCGACTCCGGTGGCGACGGTGACTGACCCCGCTTGCAGCTGCACGGCCGACGTCCTGGCCGAACTGGCCCTCGGGGTCGCCGACGCCGAGGCGCGCGCCTCGGCTCTCGCCCACCTCGAGCGTTGCGCCGCCTGCCGGGCCGAGCTGCGCGGCCTGGGGGACACCGCCGACGCCCTGGTCGCCCTGACCCCCGAGGTCGACCCTCCCGACGGTTTCGAGGAGCGGGTCGTCGGCTGCCTGCTCACCGCTCGCGACGCCGCCCCCCTCCCCCGCCGGGCAGCGGTCCACCCCCTGACCCGGACCGGCCGGGCCGGCTCGGGCCACCACGGCGTTCCCCGCCCGGCCGGTGCCGGCGGTCACCGACCGACCCGCCGTGCGCTGACCACCGTCGCCGCAGCTGTGGCGGTCGCCCTCGGCGCGGTCGGTTGGGCGCTGTCGGGAGCTGCGCGCGGACCGGTGCCGAACGCGGCGATGACCACCGGCGCGCTGGTATCCGGGCAGCGCAGTGTCGGTGAGGTGGTCCTGGTCGCCGGGCGCTCCCCGTGGGTGTCGGTAGCAGTCCACGGCGAGACCGGGGTCGGCTGGGTGCGCTGCGAGCTGGTGGAAAGAGGGGGCGAGGTGGTGACGGTCGGGACGTTCAGGCTCGACGGCGGAGCGGGGCACTGGGCCGCTGCTGCCCGTACCGGGTCCGCTCAGGTGCGCCAAGCGCTGCTGGTCGACGCCTACAGCGGGCGGGTCGTCGCCCGAGCCGGGCTCGCCGCCACGTCCTGAGCGCCGGCCGCGGGGCGCCGTCGCCCACCGGCCGGCGACCCGTGCGGCTCGTTGGGTCCCTACAGCTCCAGGGCAGGACCGTCGGGGTCCCACTGGCCGTCACGGGCCTTGCGGAACGGGTACCAGCGCCGGTCCGGGCCGAGACGCAGCTGACGATCGCCGGCGGTCACCCGGTTGCGCCAGGTGGTGGCACCCGCACCGAGGTGCTCCCGGGCAGCTGCGAGCGCCCCGCCGTCGGCGGGGAGGCTGTCGCGCAGGGCGGCGAGACCGGAGGGACCCCCGGCGCGCCAGGCGAGCGCCCAGCGCAACAGCTCCCGGGATGGGACCCCGGAGCGTCCGGCCAGTACAGCGACGCCCGGAGCCGACCGGCCGTCGGCCGGGCCCGGGTCGCTGCCGGGGAGGCCGGCGGCGGCGAAGCGGGCGAGGTCCTCGTCACAGTCGAGCTCCAGTCCCGTGCTCTCGGCACCGTGCGCCAGGGCCCAGGCACGGCGGGCGGCGTCGCCGGCCAGGGCCCGCAGACCTTCGGTGGTCGGACCGCTGCCAGCGGGCGGGTCCACCCCGAGCACCGTCGGCCGGCCCGGTGCCGGCGGGGCCAGCGGAAGGCTCGGCAGGCTGCCCGGCACCGCGGACCACGCCTAGCGGGCCGGGACACCCCCATCGGTGACCCAGGCCCCGCCGCCACGGTCGACCTCCGCTCCGCTCCCGCCGCCGCGGCGGGCGCGCAGCCCGGCGAGCAGTTCGATGCGTGGGCGTCCCCGCAGCTCGAAGACCACGAACGGGTCCTCGTCGAGCACTTCGGCGACCAGGTAGCAGACCGCCGCGGAGTGCTTGCAGGGGTCGGCCCAGTCCGGACAGGAGCAACGGGGCTGCACCTCCCCGGCACCGGGCAACGGGTCGAGACCGGCTTCCCGCAGCTCACCGGCCACCTCGTGGGGCAGCTCGCCGTCGAGCAGCGCGGCGGCGTGCCCGAGGCGCCCGGCGAGCGCGTCGAGCACGGCGTCCCACTCCTCGGGGCTGTAGGTCCGGACCCGGACCCGGACCTCGTAGGGCTCCACCCGGCTGCCGGTCACCGTGGCGCGGACCTCGCCAGCGGCGATCGTGAGCTCGCCGACGGTGCCGCGGCGGGCGTAGCTGCGTCCCCGGGGCAGTCGGTTGGGGTCGAGCCTGGCACGTTGCTCCAAGGCGTCTACCCACGCCCGACCCCACCAGGTCTGGCCGAACCCCCGCCTCGACCCAGGCGCCGCCTTGCTCACCGGTCGGCTCCGAGACGGACCAGCTCGGCGAGCTCGGCGTCGGTGAGCTCGCCGAGCCACGCCTCGCCCTCCCCGACCACCGCGTCGGCCAGGTCCCGTTTGCGCTCGAGCAGCTCGGCGATCCGGTCCTCGAGGGTCCCCTCGGCGATCAGGCGGTGGACCTGCACCGTACGGTCCTGGCCGATCCGGTGCGCCCGGTCGGTGGCCTGGTCCTCGACCGCCGGGTTCCACCAGCGGTCGTAGTGGACCACGTGGGTGGCCCGGGTGAGGTTGAGCCCGACGCCTCCCGCCTTCAACGAGAGGATCAGGACCGGGACCTCCCCGCCCTGGAAGGCGGCGACCATCGCGTCACGACCCCGGGCGCTCACCCCGCCGTGGAGCAGCAGGCTCCCGACCCCGAGCTCGGCCAGGCGGGCCTCGAGCAACGAGCAGCACGCCACGTACTGGCTGAACACGAGCATCGACTCGCCCTCGGCGATCACTACCTCGGCCAGGTCCTCGAACGCGGCGAGCTTGCCCGAGCGACCGGCCAACGGTCCCGGCTGGCGCAGGTACTGGGCTGGGTGGTTGCAGATCTGCTTCAAGGCCGTGAGCATCCGGAACACCAGCCCCTGGCGCTCGATGCCGCTCTTGGTCTCGATCGTCGCCAGCGCCTCACGAACCTCGGCCTCGTAGAGGGTGGACTGCTCGGTCGTGAGCGGGACCGGCTGGTCGGTGACGATGCGCGCCGGGAGCTCAGGGGCGATGTCGGGATCGGTCTTCTTCCGGCGTAGCAGGAAGGGCCGCACACATCGCGCCAGACGCTGCGTGGCGGCCGGGTCCCGATGGCGCTCGACGGGCAGGGCCACGGTGCGGCGGAAATGCTCCAGCGGTCCGAGCAGGCCGGGCGTGGTCCAATCGAGGATCGACCACAGCTCGCTCAAACGGTTCTCCACCGGCGTGCCGGTCAGCGCGACGCGCGCGCCGACCGGCAGCGCGCGAAGCGACCGGGCGGTCTCGGAGAACGGGTTCTTGGCCTGCTGGGCCTCGTCGGCGACGACCAGGTCGAAGCCGGCCGCGCCGAGCGCTGCGCGGTCGCGGCGCACGACCCCGTAGGTCGCTACGACGATCTCGTCGCCGGCGAGGTCCGACAGGTGGCGGTCGGGGCCGTGGTAGCGGCGGACCGGCACCCCCGGGGCGAAACGGGCGATCTCCCGCTCCCAGTTGCCGAGCAGCGAGGTCGGGCAGACGACGAGGGTCGGACCGCGCCGGGCCGGGCCTCCCGGTCCCTTCCCGGCCTTGTGCCGCCCCCGGGGAGGGTGGGT
>JAKABK010000163.1 GCA_021796905.1 Actinomycetes bacterium | reverse complement strand
GCTGACGGCGGCCCCGGTCCCGACGCTCACCAGCCCCGCGACCGGCGCAGCAGGCGCTCGGGATCGGCGATCACCACCTCCGAGCGGCTGAGCCTGACCAGCCCCTCCTCGGAGAGTTGGCGCAGGACCCGGTTCGCGGTCGGCCGGGTCGTGCCGGCCAGCTCGGCGACGTCCTGCTGGGTGAGAGGCAGGCGGGCTCTACCCCACTGCTCCGACGCCTCGAGCAGCCGGGTGCACAGCCGGGCGCACAGACGGGCCTCGACCGGGGTGTACATGGCGTCGACCAACTGGCCCGACAGGTGACGGACCTCAGCGCCGAGGGAGTCGGCGAGCGCCCGGTCGATCGAAGGTTGGCGGTCCCGTAGCTCGTCGAAGGCCACGCGCGAGATGGCCAGGGTCGTGGAGGTATCGACGGCGGAGACCGTGGCACTGCGCCGCGACGAGCCGAGAAGGGCAGCTCCCCGAAGAACCCTCCCGGCCGACGAGGGCGAGCAGGGCTGCGTGACCGTCCGAGGCGTCCCGGCGGACCGAGAAGCACCCGGAGTCGACCAGGTGGAGGCAGTCGGCCTCCGCCCCGGCGCAGAACACCAGTTCCCCCTGCGAGAACCGACGCCGACGGGCGATGCCGAGCAGCTCGGTGCGCTCCGGACCGGCAGCCCGTCTACCAGCGGGAAAGACACCACGGTAGTTCGCGCAGCTACCGACCGGCGGGATCGGCCGGCGACGGGCCCCGCCGATCGGCCCGGAGGACGAGCAGGCGGTCCCCGGCACCGAGCACCGGGTCCGAAGCGACGCCGAGGACCACCCCGCCGTCGTGGACCGCACCGAGGACCAGGTCGGGGTGGTCTCGACGCACTTCCCCGAGCGAGAGCCCCACTTGCCCGGGATCGAGCGGCACCTCCCGCATCTGGTAACCCTCCGAGTCGACGAGGCGCAGGAGCAGCTCGCCGGCGTGGGGAGCCTCGAGGCTCTTGGCGAGGGTGTGGGCGAGCAGCTCGTCGGCGGAGACCGTCGCGGCGACCCCGAGGTCGGCGAGCGCGGTGGCGACACTGCGGGAGTGGGTGATCGCCAAGGTCGGCACCCCGGGCGCGACCTGCCGGACGAGGACCGCTACCACCAGTGTGTCGGCGTCGCTCGAGGAAGCGATCAGCAGCTGGGACGCCCTCGGGAGCTTCAGGCGCCGCAAGGTCTCCTCGGAGGTCGGGTCGGCCTTGACGACCCGCACCCGCTCGGGGAGGGCGGAGGTGTCGGCGTTGCTCACGACCACGGGCGGGCGTCCGGTCCGGTTGAGCTCGGCTACCAGGCGCGGGACGCTCGGGTGCCACCCGAGGATCACCACCTCCGCCTCGTGCTGCTCCGGATCGACCACCGCCAGCAGCTTACGGATGTGGGTCGCGGCCACCGCGCCGGCGAAGACCGCGAAGGCGGACGCGAACAGCGGGATGGTCGTGAGCATGGTCAGCGCGGCGATCGCCCGACCGACCCCGTTCTTCGGGGTGACGTCCCCGTAGCCGACAGTGGTGGCGGTGGTGATCGCCCAGTACACCCCGGTTCCGAACGACACGTGCTGGGTCGCGGCGAAGGCACCGGCACCGCCGAGCAGACAGGCGGCGCCGGCGATCAGCAGCCGGCCCGCCTGGGAGCGGGTGAGACGGGAGGTGAGCGCCGACAGCAGCGGGAGCACGTCGCGAGCATCGCAGCTGCGGCCGCCCCCGGTGGGAACCCTGGACCGGCGCCCTACCCCCAGCCGAGCCGCTGGGGACCTACCCCCCGCCGAGTGGCCGGCGGTACCTCACGAAGCGCTCCCCGCTGGCGCTCGAAACCGGCCGATCGAGGACCCAGCCGACCCGCTCGTAGAAGCTCCTCGCGCCCCATTCCTCGACGGGTGTCACAAGCACGAGCTCGCCGAGCCCAGCTCGACGTCCCACCTCCTCGGCGGCCTCGACCAGCAGCCGACCGATCCCGGCCCCCTGCGCCTCGGGTGCGACCATCAGATGGGTGATCTCACCGGCACCCGGATGCCGGTCGCCGTCGGTCGTCCGGCCCGGACCAGGCCGGACCACAGCCCGGGCGAGACCTCTCGAGTAGCGCACCGCTCGGGTGCAGACCAGGTCCCGTCCGAGCCGCGGGTCGCGGACCGCGGCGAGAAGCAGGCGAGAGGCCAGCGAGGGCCAGTGCCGGCGGACCATCGACGAGCTGTGGACAACCGGGTCGAGCGCCCCGAGCAGCACCCCGTCGAGCCGCCCGGAGGGCGAGAGCGCCACGAGGGCGAGGGCGCCGTCGGCGTCCACCCAAGCCCGGTAGTAGCTCTGCAGGAACCCCGCCCCCAAACGGGCGATGAACTCGGCGTCGAGGACCCGCAGGTGCAGGCGGGCGGCCGGAGCGAGCTCGGAGGGTCCCATCGGTCGGACCGTCACGCCGGCCGCCGATCGAGAGCCGCTACCCGCCTCGCCGGCTGTCCTACCGGTGCCCGGCGCGCCGTCCCGCCACCCGGTGCCCGGCCTGCCGGCTCGACAACCGTCGGCGGAGCCGGGGGCCTCGTCCTCCCCGAGCGGCACCGACCCTGGGCGACCTGCACTTACCATGGACCACCTCGTACCCGTGCACGGCTCTGCCGGGCCGACCGGACCGGCGGGGGCAATCTTTCCTAGGCTCCATCATCGGCGGCCGTTCGCAGCGACAGCTGAGCGCCCGATGAGCGAAAGGTGAAGATGGCGCCAACGATAATCCAGGTCGTGAAGTCCGCCGTTGGCAGGCCGCGCCGGCATGGTCGTCCGCTGATTGCGTCGAGCCGGCGACCAGCGACGACTCGGGACGAGGCGGCAGGGACCCCACGGCGACGCTCGTGGCGCTCCCTGGCGCTGGCGGTGACCCTGACCGCCTCGGTCCTCGCCGGCATGACCGGGGCCGCCTCGGCGAGCCCGTCGGGCACCGCTGGCAGCGGGAACAGCGGACCAGCCCCCGGCTCCACCACTGGCGCCGCCACCACCACGAACGGCAGCGGCGCGCCGAACTGGGTGCCGGCGTTCACCTCGGCGATGGCCTGGACCCCCGGGCCTGCCTACGACACCACTGTCCGCCAGGTGGTGCCGCTCGGGGTCGGTGGGACGCTCGTGCGGGTCGAGCTGTCCAACCTGTTCGGCAGCGGACCGCTGTCGGTCGGAGCGGCAACCGTCGGGGTGCAGGCGTCCGGCGCCGACGCAGTGCCCGGCTCGATCCAGGCGTTGAGCTTCGACGGGTCCTCGGCGACGACGATCCCGACGGGTGCCAGCGTGTGGAGCGACCCGGTGCAGACCAAGACCCACGCCGGCGAGGACCTCCTCGTCAGCGTGTGGGTCTCGGGACCGGCGGCGGTGACCTCCCACTACGACGCCGGCCCGCTTTCCTACGCCACCAGCGACGGTGTCGGGGACCTGGTGTCGGCGACCTCGAGCAGCGCCTTCGGGCTCCCCTCCACCTGGGACCGGTGGGTGGCCGCGGTAGACGTGGCCGGCACCCCGGGACCGGCCGCTGCGACGGTTGCCTTCGGGGACTCGATCAGCGACGGGTTCAACATCGCCTGCGGGCGCTCCGACATCTGCCAGGCGACGACCCCCTGGCCCGACTTCCTCCAGCAGCGCATCGACCGGTTGCCCGTCGACCGCCGGACCGCGGTGGTCGACGAGTCGATCACCGCCAACACCCTCACCACCATCGAGACGCCCCTCGGGGACCGCTACCGGGTAGGCGGGGGTGGTCCGCCCGGGCTCACCCGGATGGCCAGCGAGGTGCTCGACCAGCCGGGAGTGAAGCGGGTGATCCTCCTGCTCGGCACCAACGACCTGTGGTTCGGGGCGTCGGCCGCCCAGGTGATCAACGGTTACAAGACCTTCCTCGCCCGGTCCGAGGCGAAGGGGATCGAGGTGATCGGCTCCACACTGCTCCCCCGAGAGGGCAGCGACGGCTGGACGGCCGCCGACCAGGCGAGGTGGGCGGTGGTCAACCACTGGATCCTCACCTCGCACGCTTTCCCGGTGGTCCTCGACCTGGCCGCGGTCGTCGCCGACGTCTACAACGGCGCGTGCCAACCGGACAGGTTGTTCCCCCCCTACAACTCGGGGGACTCGCTGCACCCCGACAGCGCCGGCCAGCTCGCCATGGCCGACGCCATCCCCACCAGCCTTCTCGGCTCGGCCGGCGCGCCGTCACTCGCATCGCTGGTCAAGGCGACACCGACCGCGGGCTGCAACCATCCAGCTGTGGTCCGGGCCTACGGGTCCGTCGGGTCCAGCTCTACCACCACCACCGGCAAGGCCTCGACCACCACGTCATCGACGCCATCCTCGACAACGGCTCCTACGACGACCCGGACCTCGAAGTCGACCGTCCCGGGCAGTTCGGCCGAGCGTTCGGGCGGGAAGAACGCGACCGGGGAGCTCGCTGGCAGCAGCCGAGGGTTGGGAACCGGCTCGATCCTCGGGATCGTGCTCGTCGTGGTGGTGGTGCTACTCGGCGCCAGGGTGCTCGCCGTGCGTCGCCGGCGACGGGCCCGTCGCCGGCGACGGGCCCTGGTAGCCGAGCTGCGCCGACAGCGCGAAGCGAGCGTCGTCGGGCACGGGGAACGTGGCTGGAGTCCCTGACGCCATCCACGCTCCTGACCACTGGCCCGCCGACGTCGACCGCCCCGACGACCTGCCGCTGGTCGAGCGCTGGGCGGTGCGGCTCGTGGTGCGGGACCTGGCCGGCAGCGTGCTGGTCTTCCGGGCCCAGGAGGTCACGATCCCCGAGCTCGGGCAGTGGTGGGAGCTGCCTGGCGGCGGGATCGAGCCCGGGGAGGGCTATCGGGAGGCCGCCGCCCGTGAGCTGGACGAGGAGACCGGTCTGGTCGTCGAACCCGCCGCGGTCGGGCCGGCCCGATGGAGGCGCTACACGAGCTACCGCCATCGAGGCACCCGCCGCCTCCAACACGAGCTGATCGCGACAACCGGGCTCGACGCCGTCGAACCGCCCGTCGACGTATCCGGCCAGCTCCCCCACGAGCGCGAGGACTACCTCTCGTGGCGGTGGATGCCGGTCGCCGAGATCACCGCCGGGGCCGAGCGCTTCTACCCCGGGCGCCTACCCCACCTCCTGCCTCGCCTGCTGGCCGGCGAAGACATCGACGAGCCGTTCGAGCTCTGGTCGTAGCCGGCCCACCCCGCCGCCCACCTCCGCAGCGCAGCGCCAGGCGCCGACCCGTCGGCGGACACGTCACACCAACTGGCACTAATAGTGGCCGTCTGAACGCTCTACGGCCAGGTACGCCGGCGCAACTCGGTGATCTCGGCGCGAGGTCGCGACCTCGGTGCGCCAGGAGCGGGTTCCCGCCACTCGAGCGCACCGAGGTCGCCCCGTACCACCGAGATCACCAGGATCGCCCGCCGACCCACGCCTCCCCGCGCCGGCGTCCCGACCCCGCCACCCCACGCC
>JAKABK010000162.1 GCA_021796905.1 Actinomycetes bacterium | reverse complement strand
TTCACCGGGCAGCTGGCAGCGGTCCTGGACCACGCCGGCGACCTCGAGGCCCTCGATCTGGACGGGGTGGAGGCGACCGCCCACCCCTTCCCCTTGAGCAACGTGGTGCGCGAGGACGTCCCCGCACCCGGGGTCGACCGGGACGAGGTGCTCGCAGCGGCCCCCTCGGGGGAGGACGACCGCTTCAGGGTCCCGCGGATCCTCGGGGAGCTCCCGTGACCTCCGGTGTGCCGACGGGCGGACCGGCGAGCGCGCTCGCCGCGTCGGTGCGCGCCGGGGAACGCTCGGCCGTAGAGGTCGTCGAGGACCACCTGGCAAGGATCGCCGCCGGCGACGGCGAGCTGCACTCGTTCCTCACCGTCACCGCCGACGCGGCACGCCGGAGCGCAGCGGAGGTCGACCGGGCGGTCGCCGCCGGCATCGACCCCGGGCCGCTCGCCGGGGTCCCGGTCGCGCTGAAGGACAACCTGTGCACCCGGGGGGTGCCGACCACCGCCGGGTCGCGGATCCTGGAGGGGTGGCTTCCCCCCTACGACGCCACCGTCGTCACCCGGCTCGCCTCGGCCGGGGCGGTGGTGGTCGGCAAGACCAATCTCGACGAGTTCGCGATGGGTTCTTCGACGGAGAGCTCGGCTTTCGGTCCGACCCGCAACCCGCACGACCCCTCCCGGGTGCCGGGCGGGTCCTCGGGGGGGAGCGCGGCGGCGGTCGCCGCCGGTTTCGCTCCGCTCGCCATCGGATCCGACACCGGCGGCTCGGTCCGTCAGCCGGCCGCCCTCTGCGGGGTGGTCGGCGCCAAACCGACCTACGGGACGGTGTCGCGCTACGGGCTGATCGCCTTCGCCAGTTCCCTCGACCAGATCGGACCGTTCGCCACGACCGTCTCCGACGCGGCGCTCCTGCTCGACGTGATCGCCGGCCACGACCCGGCCGACTCGACCTCGCTCGCCTCGCCCCCACCCCGGGCGTCCGCCGCGGTGCAGCGGGGCGTGGACGGTCTGCGCATCGGGCTCGTCTCCGAGCTCGCCGCGGCGGAGGGGCTCGACCCGCAGGTCGCGGCCCGGACCAGGGAAGCGGCTGAGGCCCTCGCCGCCGCGGGTGCGGACCTCGAGGAGGTGTCGGTGCCCGCCGCGGTCTACGGGCTGAGCGCCTACTACCTGATCGCCCCGGCGGAGGCCTCGTCGAACCTGGCTCGCTACGACGGCGTCCGCTACGGGCTGCGCGAGGAGGGGGACGACATCACCGAGATGTACATCCGGACCCGGTCCGCGGGGTTCGGACCGGAAGTCAAGCGGAGGATCATGCTCGGCACCTACGCCCTTTCCGCCGGTTACTACGACGCGTACTACGCCAAGGCCCAGAAGGTGCGCACGCTGCTGGTCGGCGACTTCGATGCCGCCTACCGGCGTTTCGACGCCCTGATCGCCCCGACCGCCCCGGGCGGCGCCTTTCCCCTGGGCTCGAAGACCGCCGACCCGCTGGCGATGTACCTGAACGACGTGTGCACCATCCCCTCCAACCTGGCCGGTCACCCGGCGATCAGCGTCCCGTTCGGGACCGACCGCTCCGGCCTCCCGCTCGGGGTGCAGGTCCTGGCGCCGGCGCTCGGCGAGACGGTGATGTTCCAGGTCGCGGCGGCCCTCGAGGCGGCGGCGGTCGAGGTGGCGGCCCGATGAGCTCGTGGGAGACGGTGATCGGCCTCGAGGTGCACGTGGAGCTGCGCACCGAGACCAAGATGTTCTGCTCGTGCCCCAATCGTTTCGGGGGTGAGCCCAACACCCATGTCTGCCCGGTGTGCCTCGGGCTCCCCGGCTCCCTCCCGGTTCTCAACTCCCGTGCGGTCGAGCACGCGGCGGCGATCGGCCTCGCCCTCCACTGTCGGGTCCAGCGGTCGATATTCCACCGCAAGAACTATTTCTATCCCGATATGCCCAAGGACTACCAGATCAGCCAGTACGACCTGCCCATCGACGCGGACGGGTGGCTCGAGCTGCCGAGCGGGAAGCGGGTCGGGATCGAGCGGGCACACCTCGAGGAGGACACCGGGAAGTCGACCCATGTCGGCGGTGGCGGACGGATCCACGACGCCGACCACAGCCTGGTGGACTTCAACCGGGCGGGGGTGCCGCTGGTCGAGATCGTGAGCCGCCCGGACCTGCGCAGCGCCGAGGAGGCCCGCTCCTATGTCGAGGAGCTGCGCGGCATTCTCGTCGCCGCCGGCGTGTCGGACGGGAAGATGGAGGAGGGCTCGATGCGGGTGGACGCCAACGTGTCGGTACGCCCGCTCGGATCGGGTTCCCTCGGTACCCGCTGCGAGATCAAGAACATGAACTCTCTGCGTTCGCTCGGTCGGGCCGTCGAGCACGAGGCCGCCCGTCAGGTGCGCCTGATCGAGGAGGGCGGGACGGTCACCCAGGAGACCCGTCACTGGAACGAGGACGAGGGGAGGACCTCGTCGATGCGATCGAAGGAGGAGGCCTACGACTACCGCTACTTCCCCGAGCCGGACCTGGTGGCGGTGGACCCCGACCCGGACTGGTTGGAGACGGTCAGGGCGGCTCTGCCGCCGATGCCCGCCGACCGGCGGAGGACGGTGGCCGCGGCGGCGGGGATGGAGCCCGGTTCGGACGCGGTCGTGACCGTCGTGCGCCTCGGGCTCGACGGTTACGTGGAGGCCGCGCGCTCCGCCGGGGCCGACGCCAACCTGGCGGTCCGGCGTCTCGCCAACGAGGTCGCCGCCGACTCCGGGTCGGTCGGCAACCTGGAGGTCGGATCGTGGGTGGCGCTCCTCGCAATGGAGTCGGAAGGCAAGCTCACCACCGCCCAGGCCCGCACGGTGCTGAAGGAACTGCTCGCCGCCGGCGGTGACCCGGCGGAGATCGCCGCCGCCCACGGCTTCGAGGCGCTCGACGAGGACGTGCTGGCCGGCGCGCTCGACGAGGTGATCTCCGCCGACCCCGAGGCGTGGGCCCGCTACCTCGCTGGGGAGGACAAGCTGCAGGGCCTCTTCATCGGGCGGCTGAAGGCGGCTACCGGCGGCAAGGCCGACCTGGCCGCCGCTTCCGGCCTGCTCCGGGCCAGGCGCGCCGCAGCCTCGCCGTAGCCGGTCGGCAGGGCCAGGCGGGTCGCAGGTCCGCGCTCGCGGCTGGTGGTCACGACCCGGAGGGCCTCCTGCGGGGGATGGTGCTACCGGGACCGGTCCGCTTCGTCGCTCATCGCCTCGAGGTTGCCCTCGAGCATCCGCAGCAGCGAGCGCAGCGTCTCGCGCCTGGAGGCGCTGGCGGCACGCATCGCCCCGAGCGCCGGGAGCAGCTCGCCGACCCCGCCGGCGAGCGGCTCGACCTCCGCCAGCCGGGCGGCGAGCCGTTCGGCGCGGGCGGTCGCCTCCGCAGCGACCTCCTGGGCGACCGCTGCCGGCAGCAGCGGCGGTTCGGTCACCCGGCGGGAGCCGGCCGGGACCGCGGTCAGCAGGTACGCCGCGGTCAGGGCGTCGGGGTCGGCCTCCAGGCGTCGCAGGAGCGCCGGGTCGTCGGCGGCCAGGCCCGCCGACTCGGCGTCGAGCGGTGCGAGCACCCGTTTGCACTCGAGGGCGACCAGACCGGCTTCGGCGAGCAGGGCGTCGCGGGCGGTCGGGTCGAAGTGGTGCAACGGCTCGCTGCACAGCGCGGCGGGGCTCCCCGGGTGGTGCCCCCCGGGCCGGCGGGCGACGAAATGCCCGGCGAGCAGGCGAAGTCGCACCGAGGCGTGCCCCACGTTCGGCAGGGTCATCACGATCCAGCCGGACGGGTCGAGCACCTCGTCGGTCACCCGCCGCAGCAACCCCACGGGGTCACGGACCCAGCCGAGGACGTCGAGAGCGAGGACCACCCCGGCCGGGTGCCCCCCGAACGCCGACGCCAGGTCGAGGGTGTCGAGGTCGGCGACGACGACCTGCTCGCAGACCGTCCGGGCGCCGGCGGCGAGCACCGGGTCGATCTCGACCGCCCGGACCCGACAGCCGGTGCGGCGGAGGGTGGCCGGTACCGCCGCGTCGCCGGTGCCCAGATCCACGACCGTCGAGCCGGCGGGGACCCGCCCGACGGCGAGGACCCTCGGGTCGTCGAGGTCCGCCAGGTCGAGGGGGACCGCTGCGGTGGGGGTCAGCGGCGCCGCGGGGTCCGCGGCCGGTCCGGTCGCCCGAGGGGCTCCGGGCGCGGCGGGTTGTCGGCCGGGTGGCCTCGGGCCGGCCGGCGACGCGGGTTCGGTGATCATGGGGCGGTCGGTCACTTGCCGCTCAGCCGGCGGAGCTGGCGGTAGACGCCCCGGGCGCTCGAGGTCCAACGGAAGGTCCGGGTCTGGCGCATCCGTTCGAGCTCCTCCTCCGCCGCCCGCGCCCGGGTCTCGGCGTCGCCGGGAGCGACGGTGACCGCCGACACCTCGAAGCGCTCCAGGGCGACGAGGCGGCGGTTGAGGACGGTGAGGGCCGCCTCCCGTTGACGCAGGCGCTCCCGCAGGGCGGCGATCTCGGTCTCGAGTGCCCGGCGCTCCTCGGTGCCGAGGGTCTCGGCGGGTCCTGGTCGGGTCGTGGCCACTGCGTCCTCCTTCACGGGATGCTCGCCCACGGCAGGTAGGGGTAGCGTCCGCGTAGCTCCCGGTGCAGGGACTCGGTGTCGAGGTCGACGGTTTGTTGGCGCGACGTGCCGTGCACCCGATAGGTCGCGACAAGCTCCGGGACGAACGCTCCGTGACCCCCGGTCGCGGCGACGCGCAGCCACAGCTCGTAGTCCTCCCAGCCCCTCAGGCTGGACTCGGCGGCGTCGTAGCCCCCGAGGCTCTCCCAGGTCGACCGGCGGATGAGGGCCATGGCGTCGATGTAGTTGCTCTCGAGCAGGCGCGGTACGTCCCAGGGGATGTGACTGAGGAGCCCGGGCAGCCCCAGCCGGCCGATGATCCCGTAGGCGAACGCCGCCGACGGATCGGCTCGGAGGGCGTCGAGCAGCTTGCGGATGGCGTTGGGGTACACGAAGTTGTCGGCGTCGAGCACGAAGATCTGCTCGGCGCGAGCCGCCTCGAAGCCGGCGTTGCGGGCCGGGCCGACCCCGGCGTTCGCCGACTTGAAGATCGCCTTGACCGGGAACCAAGGGTGCTCGTCGACGAAGCGGCTGAGGACCTCCGCCGACCCGTCGCGGGAGTGGTCGTCGACCACGACCAGCTCGACTGCCACGTTCTCGGACGCCAGCACCGACCCGAGCGCCTGCGCCAGGTAGGAGGCGTAGTTGTAGGAGGTGACCAGGACGCTCACCTCGGGCTCGAAGTCCCTCCACGCCGGGGTCGTCTCGACCCGGTGGTGGCGCGGGTCGCCGAAGCGGAGGCGAGCCTCCAGGGCCTCGATGGTCTGGGACAGTTCGGTCTCGCTGTCGAGCAGCTCCTTGATCCGTGCCCGCACCCGGGCGTCGGTGGCCCGCACCCCCGAGATCAGCGGACCT
>JAKABK010000161.1 GCA_021796905.1 Actinomycetes bacterium | reverse complement strand
GTGGCCGGTGGCGGGGTCGGGGTCGGGGTCGCCGCAGGCGACCAGCGGGCTGCCCGCGACCGCCCGCAGCCAGGCGTCCGGCTCCGGCCAGGGCAGGGCGGAGAGATCGACGTCGTCGTCGAGGTCGGCGGCGGCGACCTCCCGGACCCGGGAGAGGTCGACCGAGACGTGCCCGACGCGCGGGGCGCGCACCGCCAGGGCGACCGCCAGGGCGACACCGGGGTCGGGATCGCCCCCGAGACGAGCGAGACGCCCGGCGACGTGCACGTCGGAAGCGACGAGGACACCGAGCTCGTTGAACGCGTCGAGATCCCCCCAACCGGCCGGGAACCCCCCGGCGGGGGGATCGCCGAGCCCGACGACCCGCGACGGGTCGTAACGGTCGCTCACCGCCGGCCCCCCGATCCGGGACGGCCGTTGCCGAGCAGGACCGACAGGGCCGGTACCAGACCGGCGGGCGGCTCCCAGGACCACACACCGGCGGGCTCCCCGCCGGAGCTCGGGGTCTCGGGCCCGACCATCCCCCGCACGAACAGGTACAGCACCCCGCCGAGGTTGGCCTCCGGGTCGTAGTCGGGCAGCCGCCAACGCAGGTAGCGGTGCAGGGCCACGGCATAGAGCAGCCCCTGCAGCGGGTAGTGGCGGCGGTGCATCTCGGCGTCGAGGGCCTCCGGCCGGTAGTGCCAGGTGCTGAGCGGGGCGTTGTCGTCGGTGTCGTCGCCGAGCCAGTTGGTCTTGTAGTCAGCGACCCACCAGGTGCCCCCGGCCGGCCCGGGTCGGCGCCACACCAGGTCGAGGCTCCCGGTCAGGTAACCGCGCAGGGCGCCGGCGAACGACGGGTCGGCCAAGCGGTCGGGGTAGCCGGCGAGACGGTCCCCCGGGGGGAGGTGGTCGCCGAGCAGGGCGGCGATGTCGGCGACGGTGAGCTGTCCGCCGGATAGGTCACCGCCGACGAGGGGCAGCTCGAAGTGGAGCTCGTCGAGGCGGTCGGCTCGGTTGAGGTGGACGAGGCTGAAGCCGGGCAGGGCGGGACCGAGCGGGGTGGCCAGCGCGAGGGCGAGACCGTCGGCCAGGGCCGCCGGGTCGCCGGCGAGCGCCCCGGCGGGGTCGGCACGGGTGGCGGCAACGACGATCCGGGTGGCCAGGTCCGGCGCGTCGAAGTCGACCGCCTCGAGCAGCCGGTGGACGAAGGTGCCGACCTCGGCCCCCCTCGGGACCATCCCGAGCGGGCAGCGGCGGACGTCGGCGAGGGCCCGGGGCGGCGCGACGGGACCGGGGAGGGCCGGGGCATCCCCCGAGGTGGGCTCGTCCCCGACGCCCGAGTCCTCCGGTTCGCTGCCGACGGGGTCGCCGTGGACCGGCCCGACAATGCTCGAGTACGACGCTCGGCGCCATCGCATGTCCAGCGTCCGGGCAAAGGCCGCGACCTCGAGGTCCAAATGACGCTCCCCGTCAACGTCCCCACCCTCGTCGCCCCCGTTGCCGTCGCCCCCGTCGTCACCGCCGTCGCCGTCGCCCGGGCGAGGACGCACCGCGCGGCCCGAGCCGAGGCCGGCGCCCTCCACGACGAGCCGGCCGCGGGAACCCTCGACGAGGGGCGCGAGAGCAGCGCGGACCCGCTTCTCGTCCGGTTCCTTGCTGTCACCAGGACCGACCACACCGGCCTCGTCGCGCGACGTGAGCAACCGACCGAGGGGGGAACGATTGGCGCCCGAGGCACGGGCCCACCACAACATGACCTGGTGGCGGGCCCGGGTGACAGCGACGTACAAGGTGCGCAGGTCCTCGCCCCGGGCCTCCTGCTTGGCCCGCTCCACGCTGCGGTCCCGTTGCGCCTTGTGCTCACCGCTCGGGTCGCCGACATCGAGGTAGCGGACCCCGTCACCGTCGTCGGAGTGGAACAGCACCGGCTCGGACCCGACCGACCCGCCCCCGTCCCAGAGGTAGGGGCAGGCGACGACCCCGAACTCGAGGCCCTTGGCCCGATGCACGGTGAGCACCTGTACCGCCTCGGCGTCCGAGTCGATCCTCCGTGCTCGTTCCTCGCGCGACGCCCCTCCCAGGGAGTGGGCCTCGTCCACCCGGGCTGCGAGCCAGGCCCGGAGAGCGGAGGCGCCGAGCTGGCCGGCGACAGCCTGGGTGTGGAGCAGCTCGGCGACGTGTGCCAAGTCGGTGAGGACCCGCTCGCCGCCCTCGAAGGCGAGCAGCCTCGCCGGGAGCCCCTCTCCAGAGGTCACGGTCCGGGCCAGTACGGCCGGCCCGCGCTCGGCTAGTACCGCCGACCAGCGGTGGAGACGGTCGTGGACCTCCTCCCAACGCCCTTCGCCGGCGGAGGCGATCTCGGCCGCGCTCCAGCCGAGGAACGGGGTGCCCGCAGCAGCCACCGCCCCGCCCCTCGACGCCGGCTCCTGGAGTGCGTCGAGCAGGCGCAGCCAGTCTCGCGCCGCGCCTGAGGCGAACACGCTGCTGTCACCGGCGAGCACAGCAGGGACGCCCACTGCCCGCAGAGCGGCGCGCACGGTCTCGGCCTGGGCATTGGTACGGGTGAGCACGGCGACGTCACCCGGGGTTATCGGACGGGGCCCGCCGGTGCCGGTGCCGGTAACGGTCGCCGGCGAGCCGAGCAGAGCGGCGATCTGCCCGGCGGCGTCGGAAGCGACCCACCCGGCCACCTCCGCCTTGGACAGCAGCCCCTTGGACTTGGTGGAGGGGATCTCCGGGTGTCGATCGGGGACCAGACGGATACGCAGCGGGGTGTCGCACGCTGCGCCTACCAAGCCGCCGGCCTGGCGGTGCGACGGTGCCCGGACCGGTCGGAAGCGGATGGCCGGATGACCGAGCTGCAGGGGTGACAGGAGAGCTTCGGTGGCGTCGAGGAGCGGCTGGTCGGCACGCCAGTTGGAGGCGAGGGTGAAGCGGCGCGCCTGGCGGTGCGCGGCCAAGTAGGCGTGGACGTCGGCCCCCCGGAAGGCGTAGATCGCCTGCTTGGGGTCACCGATCAGCACCAAGACGGTGTCGCCGGTCCCGAAAGCCCGGCGCAACACCTCCCACTGGGTGGGGTCGGTGTCCTGCAGCTCGTCGACGAGGACCACCCGGTAGCGCCGGCGGAGCCGTTCGCAGGCCGCCGGTCCACGCTCTCGGTCGACGAGGGTCGCGGCGAGGCGGGTGAGCACCTGGTCGTAGGTGAGCAGGTCGGCGTCGGCGAGACGCTCGGCGAGGCGCCGGCGAGCGGCGTGGGCCAGGCGCGACAAGAGGTGGTCACCGTCGGGGGAGGGCAGCAGCTCGGCGTCGGGGTTGGCGACCGCGGCTGCGGCCGCAATGACTGCGGCGCGGTAGCCGAAGGGTGGGCGGGTCCGGTGCTGCTCGGCCCAACGCAGGTAGAGATCGGATACCACCTGGTCGAGGAGCTCCCCTTGGTCCTCGAGGAGGGTGGCCGAGGCGTCCAGGTCGCCCGCCGAGCCAAGACCGGCGAGCACCAGCTGACAGAAACCGTGGGTCGTAGTGATGGTCAGGGCGTCGAAAGCCGAAACCGCGTCGGAGAGCCGGGCCCGGCGGTCCTCGACGGTGTCGCGGGCTCCCCGGGTGAGCAGCGAAGCGACCTCATCGGTCGGTTCGGTCCCGTGGTCGAGGAAGGCGGCAAGGGCGGCTTCACTCGAAGCGACCCGTTGGCGGACCCGTTCGCGCAGCTCCCCGGTCGCCATCCGGGTGAAAGTGATCGCCAGGATCTCCTCAGGCGCGATCCCCTCGGCGAGGAAACGGACGGCGAGACCGGAGAGGGTGAAGGTCTTTCCGGTACCTGCGCTGGCCTCGATCACCGTCATTCCCGGCCCAGGCAGCGCCCCGGTGAGCACGAAAGGCTCGTCGTCGCCGGTTCCGCCCGCCGCGGCTCGGGCCGCCTCGGCGCTGATCACCGGCCCTCCCCGCCGCCCCGGGCGCCGAACCACGCGGCGGTGACCGAGGGCGGGCCGAGGCGCTCGTGGGCGAGTAGCGGTTCCCACAACCCGGAGGCGAACGCTGCGAGCTCTCGGGGGTCGGCGACGTCCTCGAGGCGGGTGCGGGCGCCGTAGACCTCGACGTGCTCGGGTTCGTCGCGCTCTCCCGGGTACCCGCGCCTTCCTTCCCAAGCCTCGGTCGCAACTTGGCGTACCTCGGCAGCGTCGGCCCCGCGGTGCACGGAGGCCGCCCACGCCGCCGAGGTCCGGCATGCGATCGGGACGGCTCGGCGCATACCGAGGTCCGCCAGCGCGACCAGGCGGTCGAGCTCTGCGGTCGCCCGCGCCACCCGCTCGTCCGGGTCGGCACCGAGCGGCGGGAGCAGCGCCACCATCGGCGGCTGGGAGCCTCCGCCCCCCCGACCGATGCTCACCGCGGACAGCGACAGCTCCGGACGGGCAGCGCTCAGGGCGAGGAAACGCACCCAGGCTGCGAGGCGGTGCTTGGGGGCGAGCCGGGAGTAGACGCAGGACACCAGCGCGACGCTCCGAATACCGGGAACGGTGCCGAACACCGTTCGCCCGCCGGGCAGGTCCACCCGGACGTCCAAGCCGCTGGCGGCGGCAGGCAAACCGAGGGAAGCGACGACCCCGAGCAGCTCCTCGACCTCGGGCACGATCCCGGCCAGGGTCGCGTCGGCCAGCACCCCGGGGGGCAGGAGACCCCGCTGGCGTTCGACGCCGACCGCCCGGTCGAGCTCGACGCCGCCGAGAGCCGCGGCGAGCAACCGATCGCCGACCGCCCAGGCGTCCAGAGCATCCAATTCGAGGGGGATCTCGTCGTCGAGCACCGAGGAACGACCGCCGACGTACAGACCGAGCCGGCGGCGCAGGAACGCCCGCACCGGGTGCTCCACGAAACGGATCAGGTCGTCGAGGGCGACGACCGGCACGTCGAGCGGCGCCAGCAGCCCCGGGAGCCAGGCCGGCGGTGGTAGCTGATGGGACGCGGCCCGGGCGCCGTCGAGGTCGACGGGATCAAAACCCCAGGGCCGGTCGCCGCCAGGACCGCCGGGAGCGAAGTTGCGCCGGTCGAAAGAGTGCAGCGGGTGCTCCACGAGGACCGAGGCGCGCGCCGGGCAACCGTCGGCCCGACAGAAGGAGGCGTCGACCACGTCGAGCAGCTCAGCGATCGGCGCCGCCGGTGGACGGGCCCGGTTGGTGCGCTCGTCGCGGCCGGCGTAGGTGACGACCAGGTGGTCGGTGGCGGCCATGAGCGCGTCGAGCAGCAGCTGGCGGTCCTCGGAGCGAGGATCGCGGTCACCGACCTCGGGAGCCTCGGCGAGCAGGTCGTCGCCATCGGGTTCGGGCCGGCGGGGGAAAGTGCCGTCGTCGAGTCCGAGGAGGACCACCACCCGGTGGGGTACCGAGCGCATCGGCACGAGGGTGCAGACCGTGAGGTCCCCGGTCCGGAAATTGGCGGTCGTCGGCCGACCCTGGAGACGGACGGCGAGCAACGAGCGGACCTCGGAGAGC
>JAKABK010000160.1 GCA_021796905.1 Actinomycetes bacterium | reverse complement strand
CGATGACGGTCACGGGCCGCTTGTGCAGGCGAGCTCAGCGGACCTCGATCCGCTTCGGCCGCTCGCCGGAGGGCTTGGGTAGCCGTACGGTGAGCACGCCTTCCTCCAGGCTGGCCGACACCGCCTCGGCGTCGACATCGCCGGGCAGGACGACCTCATGGTGGAACCGTCCGACAGCTCGGGTCCGCCGGCGTAACACCCCAGCACGCTCGAGCTCCTTGCGTTCCCCGTCGACGATGACCCGCCGGCCCGAGATCTCGACGGCGACGTCATGTTTCTTCACCCCGGGCAGCTCGACTTCGACCAGATAGGCATCGTCGGTCTCCTCCAGGTCCGCCAACGGTGCGAACCCGTCGGACCACCGATAGCGGCCGGAGCCGGGCCAGCCCTCGAGTAACTGGTTGAGCTGGTCGGACAGTCTCGCCAGCTCGCCCCACGGCTGGGCAGGGCCGGAAGTGTCATTCGGTTCTGTGCGAACAGGTAGCGACACAGTTCTCCTCCTCCACGGGCGCTTCGGCCACGGTTCGGTTCGTCATGTTCGGTGGATCTATCGAGCAGCCGGTGTCGGCGATGACGGGCAAGGAGGGAAGCTCGACAGCGCGCAGGACATTCCGCAGGGATCTGGGTGGGTGGGCGATGGCGAAACTTGCTCCTGCTGCCGCAGCCAGGTCGGCAGCCTGGAGCAACGCCTGGGCGCCGGACAGGTCGCAGAAGCTGACCTCGGCGAGCTCGACAGTGATCGTCACTCCGGGAGCGGCCACCTGGCGGACCGTCTCGGTCACCAGCGGGGCGGTGGCCAGGTCCAGCTCCCCGGCAGCACTGATCACCGCATGGACCCGAACGTCGAGATCCCGGCCCGGCCCCCGCGTGACGCCATTCGCTTCGGGGTGTGTCCCAGCGCCCAACCTTCTCCTCCGCGGCTCGCTCACCGTGTCTACTTCCCGGCCAGCTCTGCCGCGAACAGAGCCCGGGAATCTTCTCTCGACCTGTCGGGCCGTGTCAAGCCGGGACCGGTCATGTCACTGGCAGGTCGGGTGGCGGACCGGAGGGTCGTCGGGGACCGGACGCATCGCGGTTGCGACCGTCCCGTTCTGTCCCCGGCCCGCCGCCGGGCCCGCCCGGGCAGGATCCCGGTCCATGCTGGCAGCTCGGCCCGAGTGGTCCCCCGGCCCTACCGCGGGACCAATGGCCCGGTGGGCCGCTACAATCGGAGCGGCCGCAGTAAACTAACGTGTCAGTACGAACGCGCTTTCACTCAGGGGTGTGCCGTAGCAGATGACCTGTAATTCCCGACGTCATTGATCGTGCATCGCCTCATCATCCCCCTGCCCGAGCTGTGATCTGACTGTCGGCGAGACCTCGCTCGGGTGCTCGCGTGACCCAGGACCAAAACCCTCTATCGAGGGGACAACCGGGAGAACAATGGGGCGATCAATCTTGTTCCCGAGGGGGCGGCGAGCCGCTCTCGGTCCAGAGGTCGGCCTTCGCGCTGACGTGACGGGGCTCGCTCTGCCCGGGGCGGTCGTCGACGACCGGGCGCTTGGAGCGCACCCCGTCGCTGACAGAGAGGGGGGCGGGCCGGCTGACGCCGGCAGCCTTCGCTCCTGACGATCTGACCCCGGCGCGCCGGACTGGCCGGCTGACGCCGGCGCGTCCGTTGGCCCGCCCGGATCAGGTGGCCAGACCCTTGCGGGACTGCTGCTTGTCCTTCTTGTCCTGGCGCTTCTCCTTGAGCGACTTTCCGCTCTTCTTCGACGCCACCTTGCGGGGAGACTTGTCAGCCATGGCTGGCCCCCTTTCTGTCCCTCCAGGCTAGTGCCCGCGGACGGCCGCGACCGGGCAGGTGCTACGCGCCGAGCGCACCAGAGCGATGAGGAGACCGACCAGGTTGTCGTGGTCGGCTCGGGTGGGAGCCCGGTGGCCAGCCGACCAGTTTCTGTACCGGTACAGTAGAGGTGTGGACAGCGGAACCGGAGGCTCGGCGAGGGTGCGGATGGCAGAGGTCGCCGACGCCTGCGGTGTGAGCCGGATGACGGTCTCCAACGCCTACAACCGTCCTGATCAGCTCAGCGCCGGGTTGCGCCGCCGGATACTCGACACGGCCGAGACCCTCGGCTACGGCGGTCCGAGCCCCGCCGGCAGGGTGTTGAAGCGGGGGCGGAGCGACGTGCTCGGTGTGTTGCTGGCCGAGGCGCTGCCCTCGGCGTTCGGCGACCCCGGCACGTTGTCGTTCCTCCACGGGGTGACCGCCGGTGCCGCCGAGGGGGGCCTGTCGTTGCAGCTGATCCCCGCCGGAGGCCCTGACGCCGGCTCGCGGGTGAGGGACGCGGCCGTCGACGGACTGATCGCCTTCGCCGCCGCCGACGGCGACCCGGCCCTCGAGTCGGCCCTCGCCCGGCACTTGCCGACGGTGGTCGCCGGGGGGCCGCGGGGCGCCGGATGCGCCTGTGTCACGATCGACAACCGGGCGGCGGCAGCCTCGGCCGCCGCCCATGTGGCCGACCTCGGCCACGGGCAGGTGGCGATGGTCACCTGGCGTCTCCGGGGCGACGGCTACTGCGGTGAGGTGGACCGCCGGCGCCTCGGGACGGCGAGCTTCGAGGTTGCCCGTGAGCGGACCCTCGGCTGGCTCGAGGTCCTCGGGGAGCGCCGAAAGCTACGAGGGGCGCCGGTGCTCTGGGAGCAGCCGGGTAACACCGCAGCCGACGGCCTCCACGCGGGGCTGGCGCTCCTGCGGCGCGCTTCGGGCCGTCCGACGGCGGTCCTCGCAGCCACCGACGTGCTGGCGCTCGGGGTGCTGCAAGCGGCACGAGGGCTCGGGCTCGAAGTTCCCGGCGAGGTCTCGGTGGTCGGCTTCGACGACATCGAGGAGGCCGGCCGGGCCCGCCCAGCACTCACGACAGTGAGCCAGCCGCTCTACGAGCAGGGACGGGACTGCGCCTCGTTGCTGATCGACGCCGCGCGGCTCGCGGCCGCCGGCGAGGCGACCATCCTGCACGACACCTGCCTGGTGGTCCGCTCGAGCACCGGACCGGCGGGTCCGTGGTGATCGTCGCGTTGGGGCTGGCCTCGGGGGTGCTCACCACCGGCGCCTGGCTGCCCCAGCTCCGGCGCACCTGGCGGCGCGGCCACGCCGACGACATCTCCTACGGGTACCTGGCCGCCTTCGGTTCGGGCGTCGTCGGCTGGGTGGCCTACGGGGCGGCGAGCAGCCAGCCTGCGGTCCTCGTCACCAACGGGGTGACCCTCGCTCTCGTCGTCGCCCTCGTGGCCCTGAAGCTCCGGCCCCGCGCACCGCGGTCCGGCGCGGCACCCGGCGGCACCCCGAGCCATCGAAGCGTCGCGGGTCGCGGTGCTGTCGCGGGTCGCGGTGCTGTCGCGGGTCGCGGTGCTGTCGCGGGTCACGGTGCCGGGCCCGGGGCCCACCCCGCGGCGCGGGCCGCGCCGGGATGGCCGGCCCGGCGTTGAGCGCGAGCCCCGCCGGTATCCTGGGGTCATGGACCGTCCGCCCCCCGACCCTCGCAAGCTCCTCGACGCCTGGATGGAGTGGGAGAGCGGGGAGACCACCCCCGGGAGGGTGATGAGCCAGTTGAAGACCGGAGGTCTGAGGGACCTGCTCGAGGCGATCGTCGCCGAGGTGCAATCCGCTGCCGTAGCCGGGGGTTCTCCTCCCGACCGGGTCGGCGACACCCCCGACGCCGAAAACTGGTCCCCCGTCGTGTGACCGCCAGCGCCTCCCCCCGAGCTGGCCGAGGTGGCCCCCAACCGATACCCCGACCACCGGGCGCGCGTCGCGGGCCCGGGGCATGGTGGAGCCAGCCCGGGGTTGTCGTGGCCGACCGGATCGGCCTCGACCAGGTGCGCTCGGCTTTCGCCGCGCACCGGGCCGGGGAGGGGCGGGCAGGAGGCAGCGCCGTGGTCGCGCCAGGGGCGGTCGATCGCGTCGAGCTGCCCTCTCCGGATCCCCGCCCCGCCGCGGTGCTCTGCGTGATGTTCGAGGAGCTGGACCAGGCCCGGGTGGTGCTCACCCGTCGCTCCGCCCGGCTCCGCTCCCACACCGGGGAGGTGTCGTTCCCCGGTGGGCGGCTCGAGCCGGGGGAGCCTGCCCTCGACGCCGCCCTCCGCGAAGCTCGGGAGGAGATCGGTCTCGAACCCTCCGAGGTGGAGGTCATCGGCGAGCTGCGGGACTTGTCGACCTGGTCGTCTCGGGCGGTGATCAGGCCATTCGTCGGTGTGCTGCCGGGGCGGCCGGTGCTCGTCGCCAACGCCGACGAGGTGGACCGGGTGTTCACCGTCGCCCTGGGCGATCTGATGGCCCCGGGGGTCTACCACGAGGAACGTTGGGACGCCCCCGACAGGGACGGCAGGGTCCCCGGGTGGTCGGTGCACTTCTTCGAGCTGCGCGGGGAGACGATCTGGGGGGCGACCGCGAGGATGCTCAGAGATCTCCTCGACATCGTGGTACCGCCTGTTGCTCCCACCTGAGGCCCCGAGTGCCGGGGCGCACGCCTGGTGGTCCGCGCATGCGCACCCGGGCCGGTAGCTTGGGATCACTATGGTCTGTCCGAGCTGTGGGACGATCTCGAACGAAGGCGTGCAGCGGTGCCCCCGCTGCAGGTCGGTCCTGGCGCGACCCAGACAGCAACCGGACTTCCCGATCCCGGTCGTGCGGGCACCGACCCACCGGGGTCAGGCCGCCCAGCGGGCCGCTGGGATCACGCCCCAGGTCCTGGCGAAGCCCACCCCGGCGCGGGTCGCTCCGGGTCCGACCCTCGAGTCGGTACCGAGCGCGCCGGGCTCTGGGCGACCGTCCAGGGAGGGCCCGCTGGCGACACCCGGGTTCGTCGGTGGGACCACCCACGGGGGATCTCCCTCCGGTCGCCCGTCTCCAACGCGCCCTGCTCCCGATCGCTCTGCTGCGGCGCCGTCGGTGGGCGCGGCGCCTCCCGTTCCGGGTGACGTCGCGCCGGGCTGGCCGGCCCCTGCCGGATGGGTCCCGCCCCCGGGTCGGGGTTCTCCCTCCGAGCGCGGCGACGCACCTCGCTCCTCCCAGGTCGGGCGGTGGGCTCCGCCGGACCCCGAGCAGGTCCGTCCCGGTCCGCCTCCGGCAGGGTGGCTGCGCTCGGCTCCCCGCGACAGGTCGAGCGGACAGGTCGGCTCGACGCTGTTTTCGCGACTGTGGGCGCGGCGGTCCGCCCCGGCTCGCGGGGTCGGGGGGGTGAGCCGTTCCGATGCGACCTCCGATCGGGGCCCACGGGCGTTCCCGGCCGGGCCGGCGCCCGCGGGTTCGATCCCCCCTTCCGCCCCGCCGGCGCCTTACGCTTCCCGCTTCGCCACCCGACCTGCCGGAGCTACCGGTGAGCCCACGGTGCCGCAGCCCCCGGTTCCGCAGCCCCCGGTTCCGCAGCCCCCGGTGCTGCAGAACCGCGCCGTGCAGGGCACGGCGGCGCAGGCGGCCGGTGACCCGGTCGTGTTCGCGA
>JAKABK010000159.1 GCA_021796905.1 Actinomycetes bacterium | reverse complement strand
AACTACGCCTATGCGCTGAGCGAGCATCCCGGCGCCGGTGCCGCTCACCAGCCCTTTCCGATCCTGAAGCAACACCTGTCCGATAACGATAACGCCCCTGTCAGGATCTCCAAGACGTCGGGGTCGCGCACCGTCATGGCGGGCCGTCAGGACCAGCCGACCAGCGGCAAGGGTCGCTGCCCGTCGGGCTCGTGCAGCACCGCCCCGGTCGCCAGTGGGAACGGCTCGTCGACGGCGACCGCGACGGGAGTCCCCCCGGTCGAGGTGACCAGCCGGTACCGGGCGGTGCCGTGCGGCCCGCGCACCTCGGTGGTGCGGTCCGCGCCACCGAAGGCGTGCAGCTCCCAGGTGCCGGCGGGAATCTGGTCGCTGCAAGCCCCGAGGGGCCCCATCGGGACCACCGCTCCCGCCCGGACATACAGCGGGATCCGCTCGATCGGGACCGTCTCGACGAAGCTCGCCGGGCCGCCGCGGGCTTCGCCGCTCCAGAAGTCGACCCACCTTCCGGGAGGGAGGTGCACCTCCACCGTCGCCGGACCCAGGCGGTCGTCGAGCACCGCGACGACGAGCAGGTCGGATCCGAGCAGCCACTCGTGCTCGACGCGCCACAACCCGGTCAGCTCCGGGGCCTCGAAGGCGAGGGGCCGCATGACCGGCCAACCGTTGAGCGACGACTCGTGGACGGTGCTCTCGAGGTAGGGAAGGAGCCGGTAGCGCAGCTCGGCGAAGTCACGCACGATGCCGAGGGCCGCCTCGCCCATCGCCCACGGCTCGCGGGGGGTCAGGCCGTGGAAGCGGGCGAGGGGCGACAGGCAACCGGCCTGCGCCCAACGGATGTAGAGCCCCCGGCTCGGACCGTCGCCGTAGAAGCCGCCGATGTCGTGGCCCCACAAGCCGGGTGCGCTGAGCGACCAGCCGAGCCCCGCCCGCAGCGAGGCGGCCAGGCCGGCGACGCTGGCCTCGGGGTCACCGCCCCACTGGGCGGGGTAGCGCTGCGAGCCGGCCCAGCCGCTGCGACCGAGGATCATCGACCCGGACCCGACCCGGTCGGCCGTCGCCCCGAGGACCTCGGCGACGGTCCGGTTGTACCAGAGGGGGTAGAGGTTGCGCCACGACCGGCCCGAGCGTCCGTCGGACATCACCGCGTCGTCGGGAAGGCCCTCCCCGAAATCGCACTGGAGGACCGAGAAGCCGACGTCGACGAGCCGGCGGTTCAGTTCCTGCCACCAGGCACGCGCCCGGGGGTTCGAGAAGTCCACCAGCGCCCTGGGGCGACCGTCTCGGGCGAAGGCCCTCGACGCCACGGCGAGAGTGCCGTCCGCCCGGCGGACCAGGTACCCGGCGGCCGCGGCCTGCTCGTGGAGCGGGGACTCCGGGTCGAGGTAGGGCAGCTCCCACACCGAGACCCGGAACCCGTCGCGGCGGAGCCCGGCGATCATGCCTGCCGGGTCCGGGTACTTCTCGTCGCTCCAGACGAAGTCGCAGTTGAGCCGGTCGCGCTCCAGCCAGTCGGGGTCGACGTGGACCAGGTCGCATGGGACCCGGTGCGCCCTCATCCCCGCGGCGGCCGCCTCCAGCTCGGAACGGGTCCGGTACCGGCAGCGCGACATCCACAGCCCGAGAGCCCAGCGGGGCACGACCGGCATCCGCCCGGTGAGACGGGTGTAGACCCCGAGGCGCTCCCGCAGACCGCCCCCTGCGATCAACCACAGGTCGAGGCGGGGCTCCTCGGCGACCAGCTCGAGGATCCCGGAGTGGCGGGAGCCGACGTCGGCGACGAGCGGACCGGGGGTGTGCACGAACGCCGACCAGCCGGCGGAGGAGTGCAGCAGCGGCGCCGCCTTGTAGACCTCCCCGGTGCCGGTGCCGAAGGCGTCGTCGGCGACGAGCTCGAGGCGCCGCCCGTTGTGGACCAGCGAAGCGAACTGCTCGCCGAGGCCGGCGACGAGCTCTCCGGGGGCCAGCTCGAAGCTCACCGAGCACCAGGCGGCGGCCTCCCAGGCCATCGCGGCGGTGAGCGGGAACCCGGCCACCTGGCGGCGGTCCCCGCCGGAGCGGGTGAGCAGCGCCCCGGAGGCTTCGGCCAGCTCGAAGCCGAACGGTCGGCACCGGAGCCGCAGGACCAGCTCGGAGGTGCGCAGCTCCAGGGTGCCGTCGCCGGTCTCGACGAGCTCGAGCGGGGAGCCGTTCGGGCGGTCACCCACGAGCATCCCGAGAGCGTCGTCGTCGGGGGGATCCGGCCAGGCCGACCCGGCGTCGTCGCCGGCGCCGCGGAGCGTGAGGCGCAGCACCCCGGGGGTCGCGGCGGCGACGGTGAGGACCGCCGGGCGGAGCGCGACCGGCTTCGTTGGCCCGAGATCGGGGGAGTTGGGTAGCCGCTGGTCGAGGCCCTGCTCGGCGGGCGATTCCCCGGTGATGATCCCCGGCAGCGGGGCGAGGGGGACGAAGGCGACGCCGGCGAGGCGCAGCTCGACGCTGTCCACGCTGCGCTCAGCGCCCAGCAGCGCGCGCACCAGGTGGGCCATCGGTCCCCAGTCCAGCACACCCGCCGCTGCGCCCGCCCCGGGCGGGCCGCTCCCGGCGCCGGAGCGCCCAGCTAGAGCACCCGCAGCCGGACGGTCTCTTGCATCCCGGCCAGGCGGTGGAGGGTGCCGGGACTGAAATCGCTGGCGACGTCGGTGATCACGTAGCCGATGTCCCCGCGGGTGGCGAGCGCCTGGCCCTCGATGTTGACTCCCTCCTCGGCGAAGACCGCGTTGATCGCCGCCAGGACCCCGGGCGTGTTGCGGTGGACGTGCACGAAGCGGTGCGACCCGGAGCGCTCCGCCAGCTCGACGTTGGGCAGGTTGACCGACAGGGCGGTGCTGCCCCGCTTCGCGTAGTCGATCAGCTTGTGGGCCACGAAATGGCCGATGTCGACCTGGGCCTCCTCGGTGCTGCCCCCGATGTGGGGGGTGAGGATCACGTTCGGGAGGCCCTGCAGCTCCGAGACGAACGGTTCCCCCCGCCCCGAAGGCTCGCTCGGGAACACGTCGATCGCGGCGCCGGCGAGGTGCCCCGCCTCGATGTGGCGGCGCAGGGCGGCGTGGTCGACCACGAACCCGCGGCTCAGGTTCAAGAAGAGCGCTCCCGGTCGCATCGCGGCCAGCTCCTCCTCCCCGAACAGGTTCCGGTTGTCGGGGCGACCGTCGACGTGGAGGCTGACCACGTCGACCGACGCCAACAGCTCCTCCAGGCTCGAGCAGCGGCGGGCGTTGCCGAGAGCGAGACGGTCCGCGGTGTCGTAGAAGTAGACGCTCATCCCGAGGTTCTCGGCGAGGACCGACAGCTGGGTCCCGATGTTGCCGTAGCCGACGATCCCGAGGCGCCGGCCGCGCACCTCGTGGGCGCCGGACGCCGACTTGTCCCAGACCCCGGCGTGCATCGCCCGGTCCTTCTCGCTCAGCCGGCGGGTGAGGCCGATGATCTCGGCCACGACCAGCTCCACGACGCTACGGGTGTTGGAGAACGGGGCGTTGAAGACCGCCACCCCGCGCTCCGCGGCGGCCGGCAGGTCGATCTGGTTGGTGCCGATGCAGAACGCGCCGACCGCCACCAGCTCGGGGCACTTGTCGAAGATCGCCTCGGACAGTTGGGTCTGGGAGCGGATCCCGAGCAGCTGGACGCCTTCGAGACGACCGGCGAGCTCGTGGTCCGGCAGTGCCCGGTCGGCGGTCTCGACCGACCAGCCGGCCGCCTGGAGCAGGCCGGTCGCGTCGGGATGGATCGCCTCGACGAGCAGGGCGCGGGGCTGTTCGTGGGGATGGTCCATCCCACGAGGCTAGCGAGGGTGGGCGGGGACCCCGGGCGGGGTGTCTCCGGCGCCGAGCAGGGATCGCTCCCGCACAGGAGCTGTCCGCCCAGGGCTCAGAGTCAGAAACGCAGCTCGGTCAGCGGGGCGCAGCGTCGCGACAGGACCTGGGCCTCCCAGGTGTGACCGTCGGGGTAGACGTAGACCTCCGCCGGCTCGCCCGCCAGGCGGACGGTCGCGGCGAGCACCGGTCGACCGGCGCCGGGAGCCGACCGTCGGGAGGCCGCGGGCAGGCAAGCCGCCAGCACGCCCGAGCCGACGGCGGTGCCGCTCGACCCGCCGGTGACCCGGAGGGACCCCGCGCCCGGTCCGCTCCCGAGCCTCGAGCGCAGCTCCAGTCGCAGGTCCCGCGCGTCGGCGGCCGGGCGGAGCGCGGCGGCGGGGGACGCAGCAGCGGGGGACGCGGAGCGCTCCGGGCCGGCCGACGCGCGCCCGGCGCTCACCGAACCGCCGGCAGCAGACGCCGCCGTGTGGCCACCGGGCGCGGGTTGACCGGCGGGGGCGGCGCTGCTCGACGCCGACGACCCCGGACCGAGGTGCCGGAGACCGACCACGGCGAGCGCGACGAGACCGACGGCGGCGACACCGGCGCCGGCGGTGACCAGCAGGCCGCGCCACGGTGCCGGGACACCCCGGCGGGCGCGCTCCGGCCGGTCGGCAGCGGCAGGCGCCGGCAGCACCGAAGCGAGCTCGGCGGGCGCCGGCGGCACCGACGCGAGCTCGGCGGGCACCGACGCGAGAGCGGCGGCGACGATCCGGTCGGCCCTGCCGGCGTCGAGACTGCCGGCGGCGGTCGAGCGGAGCGAGCCGACCACCGCGGCCCACGTCGCGAGGCGCTCCCGGCACGTCGGGCACGCCTCCAGGTGGGCGACCGCGACCGGATCGGTCTCGCCGTCGAGCGCCGCGGAGAGCGCCTCGACGCCCAGGTGCCGGTCGAGGAGGGTCACGGGGCACCTACCGGTTCGTGGCGTCCACCGAGCAGAGCTACCATTGCGGCCCGGCCGCGGGCGATGCGGGAGCGCACCGTGCCGAGCGGCACGTGGAGGATCTCGGCGATCTCGGAGTACTCGAGCTGGCAGAGGTCGCGCAGCACCACCGCGGCCCGGTGCTCGGGGCTGAGACGCGACAAGGCGGCGTCGAGCTCCAGGCGCTCGGCGACACCGTCGGTCCGGTCCGCGACCGGGGGACCGTCGTCGGGGCCGGCCCCGGGGCGCGGACGGCGGGACCGGGCCCGGAGCTCGTCGAGGGAGGCGTTGACCGCGATCCGGTAGGACCAGGTGGCGAAGCTGGAGCGGCGGTCGAAACGGGGCAGTCCCCGCACCAGCGCGATCATCGCGTCCTGCAGCACGTCGGCCGCGTCGGCGTCGCTGCCGGTCAGCCGGCGGCACACGACGAACAGGCGGTCCTGGTGGGCCCGTAGGAGCGCCTCGAGCGCCCTGCGATCCCCCGCTTGCGCCTGCGCCACGAGGCGATCGTCTTCGCTGGCGATGACCGCAGCGTACCGGTCGCCCTCCGGCGGCGCCCGGCGCGACCTCATGTGCGGGGGAGCACCGCTACCATCACCACATCGTGCCCCCCGACGACGCACCCACGACCGCTCCGAAGGCCACCGCGGTGCCGCCTCGCGGCGGCAGGAAGACCCGGGGCCGGCCCGGGGCCGCCGCTGCCGGCTCCGGGGGACGC